>DASZTU010000373.1:0-5441 GCA_035547975.1 Devosiaceae bacterium
CCCGAGAGTTTCGTCATACGGCCACTCCCTGTCGGTCGTAGAGTGCGTGAAAGTAGCGCCAGAACAGAAGCGCGGCGGCCCCGCGATGCGGCGACCACGGCGCGGCGATCTCGACGAGCGCCTTGGTGGTCGGCATGTCGCCGAGGCCAAGCCCGTCCCGCACCGCCTTCTTGAGCGCGAGGTCGCCGGCGGGGACGATATCGGGATGGCCGACGCAGAACAGCAGGTAGAGCTCGGCCGTCCAGGGCCCGACGCCCTTGACCGCCGTGAGGTGCGCGATGGCCGCTTCGGCTGGGAGGGTCTCGACCGCGCCGAGATCGAGGCTGCCGGAAACCATTGCCTCGGCCGCCGCCCGCATGGAAACGACCTTGGCCCGCGAGAGTCCGGCGGTGCGCAGCGTCGCGTCGTCGAGGCGAAGGAACCCTTTTGGGTCGGTCGCCCCGGGAAGGGCAGCGACGCGGCTCCAGATCGCGGCCGCGCTCGCCGTCGACAATTGCTGCCCGCAGATCACCCGGGCAAGGCCATAAAATCCCTTTTGCGTCGTGCGCAGCATGACCGTGCCGGCCCGCGCCCAGATCGCTTCGAGGCGGGGATCGAGCGCCATCAGCGCCTCGAGATGACGGTTCAGCAGGACCGGGGTCGACAACGGCTCTTTGAGCCAATCGGCGGCCGTGCTAGCGGGAGCCTGGCGGGGAGACATCATGGCAGCCAATCCGATTTTCCGCTTCGCGCCAAGCCCCAACGGTTTTCTCCACCTGGGGCACGCCTATTCGGCGCTGTTTACGGCGCACTGGGCGGCGCGGCTGGGGGGCACATTCCTGCTCCGCATCGAAGACATCGATCCGCTTCGCAGCAAACCCGAATTTGTCGATGCCATCTTCGAGGATCTCGCCTGGCTCGGGCTCGCCTGGCCCGAGCCGGTCCTGCGCCAGTCGACGCGCATGGCGGCCTATGCCGAGGCCGCAAGCCGGCTCGACGGTCTCGGCCTGCTTTATCCCTGCTTCTGCTCACGCGCCGAGATCGCCGCGGCGGCTGTTGGTACCGATCCCGATGGCGCGCCGCTTTACGCCGGGACCTGCCGGCACCTCTCCCCCCGTGACGTGGACGCCCGGCTCGCCGCGGGCGAACCCGCGCAGTACCGCCTCGATACAGCCGGCGCCCTGCGGATGATCGGCCCGCTGACGTTCACCCAGGCGCAACCCACCCCGGCCGACCGGCCGCAGATCCGCTACGCACGCCCGGAACGCTGGGGCGACTTTGTGGTGCAACGCAAGGAGACGCCGACCAGCTATCACCTGAGTGTCGTGGTCGACGACGCCGCCCAGGGGGTTACCCACGTGACGCGCGGCCGCGACGTCGAAGCGGCAACCGACATCCACGTCCTGCTGCAGTTTCTTCTGGGCCTCCCCTCCCCCACCTACACCTTCCACAGGCTGCTGCTCGACGAGGGGGGCAAAAAGCTCGCGAAGTCGCGCGGCTCGACGAGCCTCAGGGATTTGCGCGCCGCCGGCTGGTCCCCCGGCGACGTGCGGCGCGAACTGGGCTTCGGCTGAGGCGGGCAAGGGCCTGCGCCTCAGGCCGCCTGGCGCGCCTCGGCGAAGAACGGCGCAACGGTCGCCGCGATCGCCGTTTCGTAGGGCGTCCCGAAATCCGGCCCGAGAATGGCGTCGAGCCGCGGATCGCTGAGCCGCATCGGGTTCTGCCAGAGATAGCGCATCTTGGCGACCTCCCGCATGATGGGGCTGACCAGCCCGACGAGCGGCAGCAGCGCCCAGGGGAAGCCCGCGACCTTGAGCGGCATCGGGGCGGCCTTGCGGATCGCCGCGACCAGCTCGTCCGAGGTAACGAAGTGGCCGGCGAAGTGGAAGTTCTCGAACGCGCCGAGTTCCCGGCGATGCCAGGCGAGCTTTTCGAACGCCCGCGACAGGTCGGGCAGGTAGGCCCAGCTGTGGCCGATGCCGGGCGCGGACGGTACCGCGATCTTGCCCTTCTGCGCGAGGATTGCCTGGTCGAACCAGTCGCCGTGGCTGCCCGGGCCGAAGAAATCGCCGGCACGGAGGATGATGACCTGGATGTCGCCGCGTTTGGCCGCCTCCCGCAGCATCGCCTCGCAGCGGACACGGATGGCGCCGCGCGGGCGTTCCGGATGCTGCGGGGCGTCCGGCGTGACGTCGCGGAGGGAGGCAGCGTAGTTGTAGATGTTGCCGGGATAGAGCAGCGTCTTGCCGCTCGACCCCATCGCCTCGATGACACGGGCGAGTTGCGCTTCCATGGCCCCATTGAACCACTTGTCGTAGGGGAGGTTGAGCGCGTTGACGACGACCTCGCTGTCCCCGATCGCCCGCTGCATGTCGGCGACGCTCTCGGCATCGCCCCGGACGAACTCGACCCCCTTGAGCGGGTGCTTGTTGCTGCGGCCCATGCCGCGCACCGTCCAGCCCGCCGCCGCGAAGGCCGCCGCCACGCTCTGGCCGATATGGCCGTTGATCCCCAGAACCGTCACGCTGCCGTGGCTCATCTTCTCGCTCCATCGTTTCGTGTTTGACTTGACGAGCCATAGCTAGGCCATCCATCCTCGCATGGTAATTCGCCATAGGCGCAGGATCGGCATTCAATAATGAATAGGCAGCCCGACTGGTCGCTGTGGCGGAGCTTTGCAGCCGTGGTGGAGGCGGGCTCGCTGTCGGCGGCGGCGCGCAAGCTCGGTCTCAGCCAGCCGACGCTGGGGCGTCACATCGAAAGCCTCGAAGCCGACCTTGGGATCACGCTGTTCGAGCGCACGCTGCAGGGCCTCAAGCCGACCGACACGGCGCTGCGCCTCTATGAACCCGTGTCCGGCGCGGAACGGGCCCTGTCGGAAGCCGCGCTGATGGCGGAAGGGTCGAGCGCGGCACCCGGCGGCACGGTGCGGATCACCGCCTCCACCGTCATCTCGCACTATGTGCTGCCGGAGATGCTGGCCCGCCTGCGGGAAACCTTCCCCACCGTGGCGCTCGAGCTCGTCCCCTCTGATTCGGCGGAAAACCTGCTGCTGCGCGAATCGGACATTGCCGTGCGGATGTTCCGCCCGACCCAGCTCGAGCTCATCACCAAGCGGATCGGCGAGGTCCACCTCGTGACCTGCGCGCACGAAAAATATCTCGCACGGCGCGGCCGGCCGTCACGGCTCGAGGACCTCGCGGGCCACGACCTCATCGGTTTCGACCGCTCGGAACTCATCATCTCGGCCGCCCGCACACTCGGCCTCGACCTCAAGCGCGAGGATTTCGCGATCCGCACCGACAGCCAGACCGCCATATGGGAACTGCTCAAGGCGGGGCTCGGGATCGGCTTCGCGCAGCGCCGTCTCGTCGCCGGGACGCCGGGTATGGCGGCTCTTCTCCCCGGCCTCGTCCTGCCGCCGCTCGAGATCTGGCTCACCACGCATCGGGAACTGTTCACCAGCCGCCGAATTCGTGCCATTTATGACGCCCTCGCCGCCGAGCTGTCGGCCTATGCAGGCGAAGCGTAACCAGCCAGGAGGCGAGAATGGCACAACTGGCCCTCAATATCGTAACCGGCATCGTCATGGCCGGCGTGGTGATCATCCTCCTCGCCGGACTGTTCAACATGGTGCGGGGCGGCAGCGGCAACACCAGCCAGAAGCTGATGCGCGCCCGCGTCATCGGCCAGGCGGTGGCGCTCGCGCTGCTGATGGCGGCCCTGTTCTTCTTCGGCAATGGGAACCATCCCGCCTGATGGTCAAGCTCAATCGCATCTATACCCGCACCGGCGACGAGGGCACGACGGGGCTCGTTCGCGGTCCTCGGCGGCGCAAGGACGACCTTCGCGTCGAAGCCTTCGGCACGGTCGACGAGGCGAACGCGGCGGTCGGCGTCGCGCGCCTCTCGACGACGAGCATGCCCAAGATCGACACGCTCCTGAGCCGCATCCAGAACGACCTCTTCGATCTCGGCTCCGATCTTGCGACCCCCGCCGCGGGCGCCGATCCGGCCCGCCCGGACCTGCGCATCACCGCCGCGCAGACCGAGTGGCTCGAGCGCCAGATCGATCACTTCAACGAGGGCCTCGCCCCGCTGACGAGCTTCATCCTCCCCGGCGGGACGCCGCTCAGCGCCGCCCTCCATATCGCGCGCAACGTCACGCGGCGGGCCGAACGGATCGTCGTCGCCCTCAAGGCCGCCGAGCCCGACGTGAACCCCGAGGTGCTGCGCTACCTCAACCGCCTCTCCGATCTGCTGTTCGTGCTGGCCCGGGTGGGCAACAACAACGGCGCGCGCGACGTGCTCTGGACGCCCGGCCGCTTCGGCGGCGCGACCGGGACGCGCTGAGGCCGACCGAGGGGGCGATGAGCTATCTCGACAAGATTCTCCAGCCCGGCGAAACGATCATCGCGACCGGCCGGAAGCACTGGATCATCTATGCGCCGGGCCTCGCCGTGCTCGTCGTCGCGCTTCTCGTGGAGCTCTTCGCTCGTGGCGCCCCGGCCGCCGGCTGGGCGCTCGAGATCGTGGCGCTGATCATCGCCCTCGTCGGCATCGGGCTCCTGTTCCGCGAATGGTTCGACCAGTGGACCACCGAAATCGTCGTCACCAACCGCCGCGTCGTCTACAAGCGCGGCTTCATCTCGCGCTTCACCCGCGAGATGAACATGGAAAAGATCGAGTCGGTCGCGGTCGACCAGAATTTCTTCGGCCGGCTTTTCGACTATGGCACGATCGACATCCGCGGCACCGGGGCAGGGCTCGAACAGCTCTCGGGGATCGCGGCGCCGCTCGCGCTGCGCAACGCCATTAACGCCCAGTAAACCCTCTTCGCCAAGCTTCTGTTTACCGAGCCGCGCCTAGACTTCGCGTTCCGGAAGGAGGGACCGATGGACGTCGCCGCGCTGGCCCAGAACCTCATCTCGATGAGCGCCACGAAGACGCAGTTCTCGGCCAATGTCGCCGTGCTCAGGAAGCAGTTCGAGATGCAGAAGATGGCAGTCGACATGCTGGTGCCGACGCCCCCGCCGCCCGCTCCCGGCACCGGCCGGCTGGTCGACAAGTTCGCCTGAGGGGAGAGATGATCTCCGAGCTCAGCCTCGCCCGCGCCGCCTTCGCCCGGAGCGGCAATGCGGCCGAAGCGCTGCTCGGGGCCGCCAAGGCCGGGCTCGAGCTCGCCAACGCCAACCTCGAGGCGGAGCGGCAGGCGCGCCGGAGCGGGGCCGTCGTGCCGGACGTCGAAGCCGCGCAGCAGGACCTCCTCGAGCGCATCAAGGCGCACGCGGTCGACAAGACCGCCTGAGGGCGGCCGCGGCGCCTTTGCCCATGCACGACCTCGCTGCGCTCGCACCTCACCATGAGGGCGGGTATTTTGCACTGCCGTTTGGGCTTCGCCGCACCTACCAATCGTAACCGGCGATAGAGCCTCACCCCCCAAAAGGACCTCACCCTGAGCTT
>DASZTU010000374.1:0-11522 GCA_035547975.1 Devosiaceae bacterium
GCAGGGTGGTCATCGGAAATCTCCTTGGAGCGCGGGGGCGCATCCCCCGCCCTCGCTGTGGAACAGGGATCAGGCGACTTCGGTGAGGAACTGGATTTCGGGCGGGCTGATGACTCCCCCCTTGTCCATGGCCTCGCGCAGGCCGGGCGAGCTGCCGTAGCGCTTGGCCGAATCGATATCCCGCACCCGGTTGACGACGGTCACGAGATTGGGGTCGGCGGCGTCACGCAGCACTTCGGCGGCGATCCAGTTGTGTTTGGCCCTGACCGGGGCCATGGAGTCGAAAGCGACCTTCCATTTCTCAAAATTGGCGACGCGGTGGCGAACGATCATGGTGGCCATGGCAACCTCCTCTTGCCGTTGTGGTCGATGGCAAAACTATGGAGTGCCCCAAAACATCGCGGAATTCGCGATTGCGGCCCGGCCCCTGTGCTAAGATGCACAGCATGGATTGGGACGACCTGCGGTACTTCCTGGCCGTTTACCGCTCGGGTTCGACCAGCGGGGCGGCGCGCGCGCTGTCGGTGCAGCACACCACCGTTGGCCGGCGCCTTGCCGCACTCGAGGACCGGCTGGGGGCGAGCCTCTTCACCCGCACCCCGAGCGGCCTCATTCCAACGACCGCCGCCGCCGAGATCCTGCCGCTGGCGGAAAGCGCCGAGCGCAGCATGCGCGATATCGAGCGGGCCGTGGCCGGACGGGACGGGCGCCTCGAAGGCGTGGTCCGCCTCACGACCTCGGACGCCTTCAGCGGCTTTTTCGTGCGGCGCCTCACCGCCCTTCACGCCGAGCACCCGGGGCTCGTCGTCGAAATCCTCAGCGCCAACCGGACGTTCGACCTGACGCGGGGCGAGGCGGACCTCGCCGTGCGCATGGTTCCGACCACGCAGCCCGATCTCATCTGCCGGCAGGTCGCGACCGTCGGCTGGTCGCTGTTCGCGTCCGAGAGCTACATCAGCCGGCGGGGGCCGCTCGCCTCCGCCGCCGAGCTCGGCGGGCACGAGCTCATCGGCTATGACGAGAGCCTCGCCGGAACGCCCGGTGCGCGCTGGCTCGCCGAATACGCACGGGCGGCGCGGATCGTGATGCGTGGCAACTCGATCGGGGCGGTCATCAATGCCGCAATCGTCGGGATCGGCATTGCGCTCGTGCCCTGCTACCTCGTGGCCGGCGAGCCGACCATCCGCCGCCTCGTGCCCGGGCTCCTGCTCGAGCGCGAGGTCTGGCTCGTGTTTCATCCGGACGCCGGGCGCATCGCCCGGGTCCGGCGCGTCATCGACTTCGTGACCGAGGTTCTCGAAGCGGAGCGCCGCGTCTTGAGGGGCGCCGCGAACTGATCGCGGCGCCCGCGCCGGCCCGCCGCTTGCTGCGTTACGGCACTTGGCCGATGTTTTCGTCGCCCTCGCCCGGCGCGAGGAGATAGCGCCAGATCACGGCCCCGAGCGCGCCACCGATCAGCGGCGCGACGATGAAGAGCCAGAGCTGGCTGAGCGGCCCCGCGCCGCCGAACACCGCCGCCGCCAGCGACCGCGCCGGGTTGACCGAGGTGTTGTCGACCGGGATCGAGATCAGGTGGATGAGGGTGAGGCAAAGCCCGATGGCGAGCGGGGCAAATCCCGGCGCCGCGGCGCGGCTCGTCGCCCCGAGGATGACCAGCACGAAAAACCCGGTCAGCACCACTTCGACGAGGAACGCCGAGAGCATCGAATAGCCGCCGGGCGACAGCGCGTCGTAGCCGTTCGAGGCGAAGCCGCCGGCCTGAAAATCCGCCTTGCCCGATACGATGAGATAGAGCACCGCCGCCCCGAGCACGCCCCCGATCAACTGGGCGATCCAGTAGCCGATGAGATGGGCCCACTCGAACCGCCCGGCGACCGCGAGGCCGAGCGACACCGCCGGGTTGAAATGCCCGCCCGAAATCGGACCCACGGCATAGGCCATGGTCAACACGGTGAGGCCGAAGGCGAACGCCACCCCGACAAAACCGATGCCGACCGTCGGAAAACCGGCCGCGATCAGCGCACTGCCGCAGCCCCCGAACACCAGCCAGAAGGTGCCGAAGAATTCGGCCCCGAGTCTCCTGAACATGACGCTAATCCCCCGAAGCATAGCCGCCCGCAGCGGGAACTTACCCGCCGCCGCGCATGCCGAGAATCCGGTCTGTCCGGTTTCCCACCATTCAAAGCGTCAGCATGGCTGACCGAGAACGCGGCGCCAGAGGGACGCCCTAGGCTCCGGGCAGGGGGCGATCGCTCAGTGCTTGCCGCGCTTGAGGCCGACCTCATCGAGGAGGCCCATCCGCCGGGCATCGTAATAATAGCCCGAGGCGTAGAAGGCCGCGGCCCGGTCCGGATTGCCGCCCGCAACCCGATACGCGCCCGCGAGGTATTTGACCGCGTAGCGCAGGTTGGTGTCGGCATCGAGCAGCCCCGATGGCGCGCCGTCATAGCCCATCGAACGGGCGGTGTCGTAGCGGATCTGCATCAGCCCCCAATAGGGGCCATGCCGGGCGGCGGGGTTGTAGTTGCTCTCGCGCACGATGATGCGGCGGATCAGCGATTCCGGCACCTCGTACAGCGCCGCGTAGCGGCCGATCGCGGCGTTTACCCCGGACGCGCCGGCGCCCCGTCCCGCCGGTGCATAGGCGAGCGGCGGCACGTAGTCGTCCGGCGCGGTTTCGGCGAGGGCGGTGGCCCGCGGCGAAGACGGCCGCACCGATCCGAGCGGCGCGCCCGTGAACGTGCAGGCGGCGACGACCGGGATGCAGAGGGCGCCGGCGAGCGCGAGGCGCAGGAGGCGCCAGGGGACGAAAGGAGCGAGCATGGCCTCCTCTTAGCAGAGGGGCGAAAGCCCGAAAACCGGCATTTTTTACCATGCGGAATCCCGTGGGGGGTTGCCCTGGGCGGCTGAAACGGCAGCCGCCGGGCACGCTTTGGGTCGCGCCGGCAAAGATTTGCCGCTACAAGCGCCCCATGCTCCAACCCCTGCCGCTGGCGCTCGACTACCATCCGCCGCTCGAGCCCTACCTTTCGGTCGTCTATCTCGACGACGACATCCTCGTCGTCGACAAGCCGAGCGGGCTCCTCAGCGTCGCCGGCAAGGACCCCTCGCTGGCCGATTGCCTCGCCGCCCGCGCCAACGAGCTTTACCCCGGCGCGCGCATCGTCCACCGGCTCGACAAGGACACCTCCGGGGTCATGGTGCTCGGTCGCACCAAGCGGGCGATCTCCGCCCTCGGCATCCAGTTCGAGAAGCGGCACACCCGCAAGGCCTATGTCGCCCGGGTGTGGGGGAGGCTCGACAGCGATGAGGGGCGGGTCGACCTGCCGCTCGCGACCGATTGGGAGAACAAGCCGCGCCAGCGCGTCGATTTCGAGCGCGGCCGCCCGGCCCAGACCGACTGGCGGGTATTGTCGCGCGAAACCGGGGCGAGCCGCCTCAGGCTCGTGCCGCGCACGGGGCGCACGCACCAGCTGCGCGTCCACATGCTGGCGATCGGGCACCCGATACTGGGCGATCCCTTCTACGCGACCGGCGAGGCGCTGGCTGCGGCCGACCGGCTCCAGCTCCACGCCGAAGAGCTCGGCTTCTTTCACCCGGCCGACGGCAAGCCGCGGGACTTTATCGTGCCCGCGCCCTTCTGAGGCGGCTCGTGGCGCCTACTTCAGCCGCACCCATTCCTGGCTGCGGCACAGCACCTTGAACAGGCACCCCGAGAGCAGGATCTGGGTCTGGCTCTCCACCCGCACATTGCCGTCATAGGTGCCGCCGTCCTGGGGATTGTAGAGCCGGCCCTCGAAGATGCCGGGCTTTGCCGTCGCCTTGAGGGTCACCATTTCGAGGTTGACGAGGGAGCGCGTGCGCAGCTTCGGATCCTGGTTCTGCACGTCGGGAAAGATCGTGGGGTCCTGCTTGTCGACCCGCTTCTTGTCCGCCGCCGAAAGCTTGGCGTAGGAAGCCTCCGCCATCCCCACATGGGTCAGGATGCCGCAATAGCCGTCGGGGCAGGGCGAGATCGTGACCTGCGACTTGTCGGGCGTCTGCCAGACGCCGACGATCGGCGCCGGCGGGGCATTCTCGGCGAGGGCAGGACCCACGCCCGTCAGAACCCCGATGACGAGAGCACCGATTGATGCCGCAAGGCGATGCATTTCCCCCTCCATGAATTCGACTTCATGCGCGCAACTGCTAGCATGGGCGCTCATTCCTCTCCAGCCGCCTCGCGATCCCGCGCCCGGCCCCCTTAAGAGTCCCTCAAGGAGAACCCGATGGCGAGCCTCGCCGACCTCACCATGCTCAACCGCGCCGTCGACGACCTCGAGGAGCGGATCGCCGCGGCCCGCCGCGGGCGCATTGCCGATGCCGACCGGCGGCTGCTGCGCTCGGAGGTCGAGCGCGTCATGCAGCGGCTGGACGAATTGAGGAACCGGCTCGCGAGCTAGCACAAGGGGCGGAAAACCCGATTTTTCGCGGCCTTTCCAACGCCAAGATGGTATGTCATCAACGATTCTTGTTGAACCGACAGGGCGGGCGATGACGATCAGACTGCACCGGGGCGATCTCCCCGACCTTTCGCGCTATGGCCGCGAGGTGGCGATCGACACCGAGACGATGGGGCTGGATCCGCACCGCGACCGGCTCTGCGTGGTGCAGCTGTCGCCCGGCGACGGCAATGCCGATGTGGTGCAGATCCCGCAGGATGCCCGCGAGGCGCCCAACCTCGTGCGTCTCCTCGCCGACCCGGCGGTGACCAAGATATTCCACTACGCCCGCTTCGACATGGCGGTGCTGAAGCACCGCTTCGGCGTCGTCGCCGGTCCCGTCTATTGCACCAAGATCGCGAGCAAGCTGGTGCGCACCTATACCGACCGCCACGGCCTCAAGGATTTGGCGCGCGAATTGCTCAACATCGACATGTCGAAGATCCAGCAGAGCTCCGACTGGGGCGCCGACAAGATCAGCGAAGCCCAGCTCGACTACGCCGCTTGCGACGTCCTCTACCTGCACGACATCAAGCGGCACCTCGACCGCATGCTGCGCCGCGAGGGGCGCCTGGCGCTCGCCGAGCAGTGCTTTGCCTTCCTCCCCACCCGGATTGAGCTCGACCTGCTCGGCTGGGCCGAGGTCGACATCTTCGCGCACGGCTAGGATCAGGCCGATGCCCGCCCGCGCCGAAACCGCCGAGCAGCGCCACGCCATCTACCGGGGTCTGGCGGTGCGCAACCGGCTGATCGGCATCCTGCGCATCGGCCTGCCGCTGCTGGCCGTCCTGGTGCTGGTGGCGTTCTTCGTGCAGATTTTCATCGCGAGCTTCGTCAACCAGTTCGGCGTCGGCCGGGTGAGCTTCAACGGCGACACCGTCGAGGTCGACACCCCCACCTATTCCGGCGTGACCTCCGACGGCGACGTCTACAAGATCTCGGCCGAAGGGGCCTCGACCGCCGTCACCAGCCTCAACATCATCGACCTCAGGAACGGCGAACTCGTCGTGACGCGGCCCGACGGGGTCAAGATGACCGCGAAGGCCGCGTTGAGCTCTTTCGACACCAACACGCAGATCCTGACCGTCGCCGGCCGTGCCGACGTCGACGACTCGACCGGCAATAGCGGCACGCTGGAGAAGATCACCGTCAACGTGCCGCAGCAGACGCTGCACGCCGCGGGGCCGGTCCACCTCGTCTCCAAAGACGGCACGACCATCGATTCGAACGGCCTCGACTACTCGACCCGGACGGGCGTGTGGAATTTCGGCAAGGCGACGATGACCGTGCCGGGCGAGGCGGACGGCAATGGCGGAGCGGGCACATGAGGCCCCTGCTGCTCGGATTCTTGTTGGTTGTTCTCGCGGTGCCGCCGGTCCTCGCCGCGACCGACAAGACCGCCCCGGTCGACCCCAACCGCATCCAGATCACCGGCGACAGCTTCGTCGTCGACGATCCGCATCGCCAGGCGATCTTCAGCGGCCATGTGCTGGTGACCCAGGCGGAGATGAGCCTCACCGCCGACAAGGTGCTCGCCAATTACGGCGAGCAGGGCGCGAGCTCCATCAAGACTTTCGAGGCGACCGGGCACGTCAAGATCGTCACCAAGGAGCAGACGGCAACCGGCGAGCGGGCCGTCTACGACCCGAAAACCCACCTGCTGACCCTCACCGGCAATGTGCTGGTGACCAGCGCTTCGGGCACCGTCCAGAGCTCCCAGCTGGTCGTCAACGTCAAGAAGAAGACCTCGACCTTCTCGGGCGGCGCCAAGGGCGGCCGCGTCACGGGCGTGTTCTCGACCGAATGAACGAGGCAAGTCCCCAGGGCCGTGTCGACCAGACCGGATGGCTGGTTGCGCACGGGCTGGCCAAGACGTTCGGCAAGCGCCCGGTGGTTCGGAATGTGAGCCTGGCGGTGCGGCGTGGCGAGGCGGTGGGCCTCCTCGGCCCGAACGGGGCGGGCAAGACCACGGTCTTCACCATGATCATGGGGCTCCTCCGGCCGGACAAGGGCGACATCCGGCTCGACGGGCGGATCATCACCCACCTGCCGATGTTCCAGCGCGGCCGGCTAGGCATCGGCTACCTGCCGCAGGAGCCCTCGATCTTTCGCGGCCTTTCGGTCAAGGGCAACATCCTCGCCGTGCTCGAATCGCACGTCCGCTCGAAGCGCGAGCGCATGGCCCGCCTCGAGGAACTGCTCGAGGAATTCTCGATCGCCCACCTGCGCGATGCGCGGGCGGTGGCGCTCTCGGGCGGCGAGCGCCGGCGCGTCGAGATCGCCCGGGCGCTGGCCGCCGACCCGGTCCTCATGCTGCTCGACGAGCCGTTCGCCGGCGTCGACCCGATCGCCGTGCAGGAGGTGAAACTCCTGGTGCGCCAGCTCACCCAGCGCGGCATCGGCGTGCTCGTCACCGACCATTCGGTGCGCGAGACGCTGAGCCTCGTCGACCGCGCCTATCTGATCTTCGGCGGCACCGTCATGATCCAGGGCCGGCCGGAAGTGATCATGGCCGACCCCGACGCCCGCCGCGTCTACCTCGGCGAGAGTTTTTCCATGTAGCGGGCGCCGGCACCGCCATCCGGCCCGAGCCGGTCGGGAAACCCTCGACACCCGCCAAAACTTCGCGATAGAACCGCCCCGAAGAGCCGCATCAGGAGCCGTTTCCATGGACGCCAGCAAGCAACTCGTCACCATCTTCGGCGGGTCGGGCTTCGTCGGGACGCAGCTCGTGCAGCTGCTCGCCAAAAAGGGCCACCGCATACTCGTCGCGGTGCGCCGGCCGGACCTCGCCGGTCATGTGCGCCCGTTCGGCGCCGTGGGCCAGATCGTCCCGATCCAGGCCAATGTGCGCAGTCCCGAATCCGTCGCCCGCGCCGTGCGCAACGCCGACATCGTCATCAATCTCGTCGGCATCGGCTTCGAGCGCGGCAACCAGAATTTCGAGGCCGTGCACATCGAGGGTGCGCGCAACGTCGCCCAGGCCGCCGCAGCGGCCGGCGCGAAGCACCTCGTCCACATGTCGATCCTCGGCGCCGACCCGGCCTCGCCGAGCGAAATCGCCCGCTCGCGCGCCCAGGGCGAAGCAGAGGTGTTTGCCGCTTTCCCCGAGGCGGTGGTGATGCGGCCGTCGCTGATTTTCGGCCCCGGCGACGGCTTCTTCAACCTCATGGGCTCGCTCTCCCGCGTCGCCCCGATCATGCCCGTCATCTGCGCCAGGACGCGGTTCCAGCCGGTTTATGTCAAGGACGTGGCCGCGGCCTTCGTGACCGCCGCCGAGGGCCAGGCGCGGAGCGGGGAGGTCTATGAACTCGGCGGGCCGGAGATCGAGACCCACCGGGAGCTGTTGCGGCGCATCCTGCGGGAAGCGGGGCGCGGCAACGTCCTCTGGCCGGTCGGCCCGCGGCTGGGCAGGCTCCTCGCGCTGCCCATGAGCCTGCTGCCCCGCCCGCTGCTGACCGGCGAGCAGGTCAAGATGCTCCAGGTCGACAACATCGTATCCGAAGCGGCTATCCGCGAGGAGCGCACGCTCGAGGCGCTCGGCATCACCCCGACGCCCATGGGCGCGATCCTGCCGAGCTATCTCTGGCGCTTCCGCAAGCACGGCCAGTTCGACCGGCAGACCGCCTGAGGTCGACCAGCCGCCCGCCGGGCGGGCGGGGGCCCACTCGCCACCTGCCAGCCGCTGCGCTAGGCTTCCGCTCTCACACAGCGGAGGCTTTGATGCTCGTCGCCACTACCGAAAAGATCGCCGGCCAGCGCACCGTCACCACCCTGGGGCAGGTGTTCGGTCTCGTCGTCCGCTCGCGCGGCCTCGGCGGCAACATCGTCGCCGGCCTCAGGACCATCGTCGGCGGGGAAATCCATGAATACACGTCCCTCCTCGAGGAAACCCGCCGCCAGGCGCTCGACCGCATGGTGCAGAACGCCACGGTCATGGGCGCCAACGCCATCGTGATGATGCGCTTCGATTCCTCCGAGATCGGCCAGATGATGAGCGAGATCGTCGCCTATGGCACGGCCGTGGTGGTCGAGCCCGAAAGCTGACGATGCTCCGAAACGCCGTCCTCGTGCTCAGCGCCGCCTGTCTCGCGGGCGGCGTCATTGCCCTGGTCTATGGCGCCGTGCCGGCCGGCCTCATGTTCGTGCTCTGGGGGGTGCTCGGCCTCGTCGGCACGCTCTACGAGCGCCTGCGCTACAAGCCCCTCGAATCGGGTCCGCCCTTGGGCAACTGGGAAGAAACGAGCGAGAAATTCGTCGACGGGGAAACCGGCAAGACCGTCACCGTCTATGTCGAGCGGCGCACGGGCGAGCGAAAATATGTCAGCCGCTGAGCGGTTTCACTTGAACAGCAGCACCGCCCAGAGGCTCAGTGCGCCGAAGAAGATGCGCCAGTAGGCGAACGGCGAAAAGCCGTGCCGCGAGACGAAATCGAGCAGGCGCCGCACCACCACCACCGCGACGATGAAGGCGGCGGCGAAGCCGATCGCGATCCCGATCCCGAGCCCGCTGGCGATGACCTCGCGGTTCTTGTAGGCGTCATAGCCGAAGGCCCCGATCATCACCGGCAGCGCCAGGTAAAAGGTGAACTCGGCCGCCGAGCGCTTGTCGGTGCCGAGCAGCAGCGAGCCGACGATCGTCGCCCCCGAGCGCGAGACCCCCGGCAGCAGCGCCAGCATCTGGAAGAGGCCGATGGCGAGGCAGAGCAGGGGCGGGTAGGTGTAGATGTCGGTATAGCGCGGCACGATCTTCATCTGGTCGACAAAGAGCAGGATCACCCCGCCGATGATGAGCGCGCTCGAGATGATGATGGGGCTTTCGTAGAGCACCCCCTTGATGAAATCGTGCAGCAGCAGGCCCGCGATCATCGCCGGCAGCGAGGCGATGATCACCCCGCCCAGGAACCGCAGCGCCCCCTTGTGTCCGCCGAGCGCATCGCGGGCGATGGCGACGAGCCGCCCGAGATAGACAACGACGATGGCGAGGATGGCGCCGAGCTGGATCAGCACCTCGAAAGCACGGCCGGGACTGTCGAAGCCTAAAAAATGCCCCAGGAGCAGGAGATGGGCCGTCGAGGAAACGGGGATGAATTCCGTGAGCCCTTCGATGATGCCGAGGATCAATGGTGCAAAAATCCCTTGATCCGCGTCCATCGGCTGCCTATCCCAACTTGTCGCTAACGATGATTTCGGCAGCCTCTAGCGCGATTTGGCGCGCCCCGCCAAGCCTGTTCACGGCGCCGCGCGGCGAACGCCCGCGCCCCTCCCGATGAGCCGCACGAAAGCAAAGAGCCCATGCCGCGCATCCTTCACCACCAGCTCGATCCCGCCTCGCGCCTCGTCCGGCTGATGTTCGCCGAGTACGGCATCCCGCTCGAGCTGGTGGAAATCAAGCCCTGGGCCCGCGAGCCGCACTTCCTTGATGTCAATCCGGCGGCCACGGTGCCGGTCCTCTTCGACAACGGCATGCCGCCCGCGATCGGCGTTCTCGCCTCGGTCAATGTCATCGAGGAACGCTACGCCCCGAGCGCCATTGCGGGGCTCTTTCCCGCCAAGCCGTCGGAGCGCGCCGAGATGTGGCGGCTCCTCGAATGGGTGCTGATGAAGCTCAACGACGAGGTGACGCGCTACGTGCTCGAGGAAAAGATCGTCAAGCGCGACAAACCCGGCGCGACGCCCGATCCGGCGATCCTGCGCGTCGCCAAGGCCAACCTCACCGAGCATCTGCATTATTTCAACTGGGTGCTGGCGACCCGCCACTGGCTCGCCGGCGATTCCCTGACGCTCGCCGATTTCGCCCTCGCCGCGCACCTCTCGAGCCTCGACTATCTCGGCGACGTCGCCTGGGAGACGGCCAATGAGGTGCGCGACTGGTATGCGCGGCTCAAGTCGCGCCCCGCCTTCCGCACCCTGCTCAACGACCGCGTGACCGGCATGCCGGCGCACAAGGGCTACACCGACCTCGATTTTTGACTCCTGCCGCGGCCCAACCCGCCTATGCTCCGGTCCTTCGCGGGTGAGCGCAATTCTTGCGCCATGCGACGCGGCCCGATGAACGGAGATGCCCGCTTCGCGCGGGCCTGACTTATGGCTGAAAGCACGCCGGCAACGGAGGCATTGCTGAGGGAGCTGCGCGCCCGGGCGACCGCCCTCGGCTTTGACGCCTTCGGCATCGCCGCGGCGGACGCCCGGCCCGATCTGCCGGAGAAGCTGAACGCGGCGCTCGCCGCCGGCTGGCACGGCGACATGCAGTGGATGGCCGACACGGCGGCGCGGCGCGGCAGTCCCCGCGACCTGTGGCCCGCGGCGCGTTCGGTCGTCATGCTCGGGGTCAACTACGCGCCAGACGCCGATCCTCTTGCCAATCTCGCGAAACCCGGCGTCGGCAATATTTCGGTCTATGCCCGGCATCGCGACTACCACGAGTTGATCAAGGGTCGCCTCAAGGAGCTGGCAGGGCTGTTGGCGCGCCGCGCCGGGGCGGAGGTCAAGGTCTTCGTCGATACCGCCCCGCTCATGGAAAAGCCGCTCGCGGAGGCGGCGGGCCTCGGCTGGCAGGGCAAGCACAGCGTGCTCGTCAGCCGCAAATTCGGCTCCTGGCTGTTCCTTGGCGCGATCCTCACCGATGCCGTTCTGCCGCCGGATGCGCCGCATGCCGAAAACTGCGGCTCATGCCGGCGTTGCCTCGAGGTGTGCCCGACCGACGCCTTTCCGGCGCCCTTCCGGCTCGATGCGCGAAAATGCCTCGCCTACCTCAACGTCGAGCATTTTGGGCCGATTCCGCGGCAGTACCGGGCGGCGATGGGCAACCGCATTTTCGGTTGCGACGATTGCCTCGCCGTGTGCCCCTGGAACAAGTTCGCCGCGGCGACGCGCGAAATGAAGCTCGCGACGCGCGAGGATTTGCGCGCTCCCGCACTGGCTGACCTCGTGGCGCTCGATGATGCCGCGTTCCGCAAGCTTTTTGCCGGCTCGCCCGTGAAGCGCCTGGGGCACGCCCGGTTCCTCCGCAACGTGCTCATCGCCATCGGCAATTCGGGTG
>DASZTU010000375.1:0-3442 GCA_035547975.1 Devosiaceae bacterium
GGTCGAAGACGGTCTCGCCGATCCTGTTGGCGGGCACGACGTCGAGCACGCCGGGCTCGTAGGGGGCGAGGCGGGAGGTGATGCGGCCGAGCGGGTCGGCGGCGAAGGTGAGGCCGGAATTGGTGACCCGTAGGAGGGGAAGTCCGGTCTCGACGGCGCGCAGCAGCGCGTGGTGCGCATGCTGAGCGGGGCCGATCGAGCCGTCGAACCACTCGTCGTTGGAGATGTTGAGGATGAACTCGGCTTTGGCCGGATCGGCGCCGAGATCGCCCGAAAATATGGCCTCATAGCAGATCAGGGCGATGAAGGCCGGCGTGCCCGGCGGCGTCATCAGGCGCTTGCCGTCGCCGGGGGCCCAGCCGTTGGTGCCGGGGACGAACTGGCGGATGCCGAACAGCTTCCAGAACTCGGCGAAGGGCAGGTATTCGCCGAACGGCACGAGATGCGACTTGTCGTAGCTCGCAACGATCTCGCCATTGGTGTCGATGGCGAGAAGCGAATTATAGCCGGGGTTGGTGTCGTCGGGATTTTGCGGATCGGTGTCGGGCTGGCGCGGCGCGCCGGTGAGCAGCGTGGTCTTGTCGGGCAGCATGCGGGCGATGCGCGCGAGCCCTTCGGGATACTGGCTCATGAAGAAGGGGAAGACCGACTCGGGCCAGATCAGCTGGGTCTTGTCGGCGAGGCCCTGGTCGGCCGGCCCGGTTTTGGATGAGCTCAGATCGATCAGCCGGCCGACGATGTCGGGCGGGTTGGCGGCGGCCCAGTCGGAATGCTCGGTGATGAGCGGCTGCACCATGCGCACCTTCATGTCGGTGCGGTCGGCGACGGGCGTGCCGTTGAGGCGGACGCTGCCGTAGCCGACCTGCGCGGCGATGGCGGCGACCGCGAGGAACAGCGGCACGAGGCGGACGACGAGGCTGCGGCCGTCGGCCGGCCAGATCAGCGCCGGCGTCATGGCGAGGAGCGCGGCGAGCAGGGTCAGGCCGTAGACGCCGACGATCGAGCTCAGCTGCATCATCTCGGTGTTGGCGGTGAGCGCGTAACCGAGCAGGTCGAAGGGGAAGCCCGAGAACAGCGTACCGCGGGCGTATTCGGCGGCGGCGAGGAAGGCGGCGAGCGTCACGATGCGCCAGGCGCCGTGGCTCCAGCAGAGGTGCGCCAGCGCCGAGGCCAAGCCCCAGAACAGCGCGATCAGTGACGCCAGCGCCAGGATCGCGAAGGGCATGGGGATCAGGTAGACACCGCCCTCGAGCAGAAAGGCCGCGGCGAGCCAGTGGAAGGCGACGGTGAAATAGCCCCAGCCGAAGGCAAAGCCGATCCAGAACGCCGGCCCGAAGATGCGGCCAAAGCCGGTGCGGCGCTCGGCGCCGTCGAGGGCCCAGACCCAGAGCGGGAAAGTAACGAACAGCGCCGGGACGATGAACCAGGGGGCGATCGAGGTGGCGGCGACAGCCCCGGCCACCAGCATCACGAGGAAGCGCCGCCAGCCATGGCTCAGCATGGTCCATTCGGCAAGACGGGTCATGCGGTCGAATCAGGCGGGTTGCGGCTCACGGTGTGAGGTAAACCATGGGTCGAGCAATGAAAGCAAAGCTCGCAGTTAGGACCCTTCTCCCGCTTGCGGGGGAAGGTGGCGGCGAAGCCGACGGAAGGGGGGTGCCCCACGCCCAAATTGTGCAAGCGGCACCCCCCTCCACCAGCCTTCGGCTGGTCCCCCTCCCCCGCAAGCGGGAGAGGTTCGCCGACTGCTTATTCGGCGGCTTTGTTTTCGGGGAGCGGGTCGGGCTTGGGGACCGGGGCCTTGCGCTGCTTCAGGCGCTTGATCTTGATGCGGCGGACCTGGCGGCTGTCGGCCTGCAGGACCTCGAACTCGAAGTTCTTGAGGCCGCCGACGATCTCGCCCTTGACCGGCACGTGGCCGGCGAGCGCGAAGACCAGGCCGCCGATGGTGTCGACCTCCTCGCCGTGCTCGCCCGGATCGAAGTCGGGGCCGATGGCGCCCTCGACCTCGCCGATCTCGGCGCGGGCCGAGGCGATGAAGATGTTGGAGTTGATCTTGCGGATCAGCGGGCCGTCTTCGGTGTCGTGCTCGTCCTCGATCTCGCCGACCACGGCCTCGAGCAGGTCCTCGATGGTGACGACGCCGTCGGTGCCGCCGTATTCGTCGATGACGATGGCCATGTGGACGCGCTTGAGCTGCATCTGCTGCAAGAGGTCGCCGACCGGCATCAGCGGCGGCACGAACAGTACCTGCCGGACGATGTCGAGCTTGCCGAGTTTCGACTTCAGCGCCGGCGAGACGAGCCGGACCGGCACGTCCTTTTCGGGGTCGTTGACCTCGGCGGTGATGCGGCGCAGCGCATCCTTGACGTGGATGAAGCCGGTGATGTTGTCGATATTGTCGGCATAGACCGGGATGCGCGAATGGCCGGCCTTGCGGAAGCGGGCGATGATGTCGCCCAGCGTGCAGTCGATGTCGATGGCCTCGATGTCGGCGCGCGGCACCATCACGTCCTCGACGTGCTTGTCGCCCAGCTGCAGCACGTTCTGCAGGATCGTGCGCTCGGGCAACGAGAAGTCGGCGGTTTCGCCGGAGGCTTCCGATTCGAGCGCGACTTCGAGATCGTTGCGCAGCGACGCGCCGCGCAGCGCGAACATGGCGCGCAGGCGGGCAAACAGCGATTGCCCCCGCGCCGGCGCGGGGGCGGTGGGCGACGGAGGTTCGGCTTTCGGGCGCTCGGCCTCGGCGGGTTTTGCCGCCACGGACTTGGGCGCGGTGGTGCTATCGGTCATGACTCAATCGTCGTAAGGGTCCGCAACCCCCAGGGAGGCCAGAATCTGGGTCTCGAGGCCCTCCATGGCAAGGGCCTCGTCCTCATCCATGTGATCATAGCCCAGCAGGTGCAAAAAGCCATGCACCACCAGGTGGGTGAAGTGATCCTCGAAGCTGACCCCCTGCTCGGCGGCCTCGCGGACCAGCGTTTCGCGGGCGAGGATGATGTCGCCCAACAGCCCGAAAACCGGGCCGAACGGCTCGATCTGGGGGAAGCTCAGGACATTGGTGGACTTGTCGATGCCGCGCCAGTCGCGGTTAAGGACGCGCTGCTCGGCGTCGTCGGTGAGGACGATCGAGAGCTCCGCCGGGCCGGTGATTCTGGCCTTCGACTGCTTGAGGGCCTCGCGGACGGCCCGGTCGGCGCGCGCATCCAGCGCCTCGGGCCAGCCCTCGGTGTTGCGGGAGATTTCGATGTTGAGGGGGGCGGGCATCTAGCAAGCCCGAAGCTGGCAGTCGGGCACCCCTCCCCCTTGAGGGGAGGGACGCGCGCTTGGCGAGCGTAGCGAGCCTAGCAAGCGAGGGCGGGGGTTCTGTCCGCTTGCGTGGTGCTTGTGGCGACCCCCACCCCCAGCCCCTCCCCTCAAGGGGGAGGGGGGCAGAGAGCCC
>DASZTU010000376.1:0-2047 GCA_035547975.1 Devosiaceae bacterium
GGTCGTATCATATGTGACAGAGCAGTCAGACTACGAACCCCCAAAAAAGCCATCATCTCACCCATCGCACTTAGAGGAGTTCCATCGACCTCGAAGTGGCGACTAGAAAGGAGTTCAACGGGTGTCGTCGGCGACACGGCCTCTAAGCAATACTCATTGTTGCTGCTGTCGACGACACGAACCAATTGGACGAGAAAGGGATCGAACTGAAGTTGATTGTTTCCGCCGTCGGTGCCAACGAGCGAAATCGAAGTTGTGGATCTCGGCTGGATCCGGCGCGTAGCCGGCTTGAGTATCGATATTTCCTGACGAAGGGTGTCTAATATACCTTGGTCCGAGGTTATGCAGTCGGCAATTGCATTTCGAAGATCAGCTTGGCTTTTAGGATCTAACATTCTCCTGCGCTATCCCCCAATAAAATGCCGGAGCGAAAGCTACTAGACCGCAGCTCGTCTGGCGAGGGGTTAGAGTCGGAACGACGCTCTTTATGGTTGGGTATTGTAGATGTTGCGTCCCTGGCCGATGTCCCTCACCTCCTCCTCCGCCTCGCCCCCCGCACCGCCGTCGACTCCTCCCCGCGCGCCCGCACATAGGCCCGCCGCTCCAGTTCGCGGTTCAGCGCGTCCTCGGTGCTCACCGGGCCGAAATTGGGGTAGGGGGTCGTGTCGCGGAAGATGATCAGCCGGTGCTTCTTGCCGCAGCGGTCGCAGCGCAGCTCGGCGGTCAGCGCGCCGAAGCCGTCATAGAGGTCGAAGTCGGGCCCGAACATCGCCTCCAGCACGTCGGCCGGCTCATTCCTCGTCCAGGCACACTCGCTGCACCGGATCAGCACATGCCGGTTGTTGTCGGCAAACTCGCGCACCGTGCGCGGATAGCGGCCCTGCATCGGAACACCTCTGGAATCGCTTCGGGCCGCCAGTGCTAGCAAAAAGAACAAAGCATGAACATCCGCTACCTCTGGGGTCCGCCGCCGCCCCCCACCACTAGCCGCGCCCCTCTCTCCCCCCATGCGGGGCCCGGGCAAAGCCTGGCGGGCGGGGGCGCCCCACGCGCCGCGCCGGCATCTCTATCCCCGGCTCAACCCCCCGGCGCCCGCCGCCTTGCGCCCCATGGCGCGACCTGCCTGTCCCCGGCCCCCCGCGCCGGGCGTATGCTTGCCGCCCAACCCGGAGACACAGCATGAACCCTCATCTCCCCATCCCGCCCGCCGCCGCCCCTGCCGGCCTCGCCACCACGGCGGTGCAGCATGGCTGAGCCCGGCATTTCCGCGGGCCGCGCCCGCCTGCACGAGGCGCTGGTGCTGAAGCTCGAGGCGCTGCTCGACGAGCTGAGGCCGCTCGCCGCCCGCCACCCCGAAGGCGCCGTCGGTCCGGCGTTGCGCGCCACCGCCGAGGCCCTGCTCTACGAGGCGGCGCGCTTCCGCCCGCGCCGGCGCCGCGAGGTGTTCCCCGCCGCCGCGCCCACCCTCGGGGCGCTGGCGGTCGAGCTCGGCCAGGCCCGCGCCGGGCTCGAGGCGTTCGAGCTCACCCACTCGGCCTGGTCGACAAAGCACAAGGCCTTCCTCTGGCACGTCGCCGGCACGCCGCTGCCGGTCGCGCGGCTGCGCGCCCGCGCCGACATCGCCGATCGCGCCCAGGGCCGGGCCGAGTCGCGCCTGCGCCGCGACCTGGTCCGGCAAGTGCGCATCAAGATCGAGGATGCCTACGAGCAGGGCTATGACGATGCCCGGCAGGGCCGCCCGCAACGCACCGCAGAGGCCGGCATTGCCTCGGGTTTTGGCCCGCGGCGCTGAAAATTTATCCACGCTGTTTGCGGCGGGTGTAGATTGGCCGCATCCGCCCCCCTCCGGACGGAGTGCCGATAGCGAACGGCATGGGGGCGGATCGGCAGGCACGGGGCATTTCGCGGCCCCGTGGGGATCTGCGGCGGCAGGGCCCGGCAAGGCCGGTGCCGATCGCCCGTCCGGAAATCCTGCCGCCCGCGAGGCGCGTTGCGCCTCATTGTCATCCTACGGGGCGTTGCGCGCCTCGCGGGGCTCCGTCTCCCC
>DASZTU010000377.1:0-6786 GCA_035547975.1 Devosiaceae bacterium
CGGGTCGGCATCGGCGCCGCGGCCGCGGGGAGTTTTCCGGAACACGGCGATTTCCGCGTGCATCTCGTCCATGAACTCATGGAAGTGCACGCGACGCTTCGCCTTGGTTTCGACGGCCGCGAAGAAGAGGTCCATGAGGAGCGTCTTGCCGCGGCCGACCGGACCATGGAGATAGGCCCCGCGCACCGGATCGGGCCGCCGCACGGGCAATAGCCGGCGGCTCTGCCGCCCGGCGAGCCGCGCGGCGATATCGTCCAAAATCCTCGCAGCGCTTGCCTGTCGGGGATCGAAGGCGAGCGAACCCTCGGCAACGAGGCGCGCCAGCGCCCCCGCCACCGGCCCGGCGGCCGTGCCCCCCGCCCCCGCCGTCAATCGTCAGCCGACCATGGAAATGGATTGTCCGCCCGCGAGCGTGCCGACGAATTTGTCGCCGGCCAGCAGCAGGGCGCCGACGAGGCTTCCCGCGTCGTTGAAGAGCTGCACCTGCGTGCCGGCGAGCTGCCACGAGGATACGGACCCGAGCGTCGGAATCTGGCAGGCGGGCGCCGAGGCGCGATAGCGACCCTCGGTGCCGGCGCCGGTATAGGTGAGGTTGAGCCGGCACTGCTGCGCGCCCGAGGTGATGGTCCAGCCGCCGAGCAGCTTTTCGACCGTCAGGGCGCCCGTGAGGTCGCGGCCGGTCCCGCTCTGCACCTTGCCGACGTCATTAAGCGAGACGAAGGCGTTAGCGTTGGCCACCTGCGGCGGCGGCGCCGCCGCATTGCTTGAGCCCGTGGTGAGGGCCGCCTCCGCGGCGACCGAGGGCATGCCGGGACGATTGGTCGGCGGCACCTGGTCGGGATCGGCATTGGCGACCTGGACGCTTCCGTCGGCACCGCCGATCGGGGGAAGCGTGCCGCTCGACACGGCGGAATCGGTGACCGGGGCGATTTGCCCGGGCTGGTCGTTCGCGGCAACTCCACCGTCATCGCCGGTCGTCGCGCAACCCGCGAGAACACTTCCCGCCAAGAGCGTCGCCGCCCAGCAGGCAATGCCGCGCTTCATCACCATCCTGGCCCGCTCCGTCGCACCTCGAGGCCGCCCTCCCATCAAGAAGGCCACCCTGCCGGCTTTACTCTACCCGCGCGGCGCGTCAACCGGAGCGCCGCCTTTGTCCAGCAAAATGCATGGCCTATATGGCCGATTTGCGACCCGCAGCCGGTCGGAGGCCGTGCCTCGCGGCTAGCGCGACCGCTCCATATCCGCGAGCAGCGCCCGCGCCAGCACGCGGGCATCCGCCGCTTCCGTCGCCGGAACCTCGACGGGAATGCCGCGGCGGCCATTGAGGCCCGGCACGCCGAAGACGCGCCCGTCGTCGCGCTCGAGCGGGTGGAAGCCATAGCCCCTGAGGGCCGCGACCAGCACCGTCATCACCGACGCGTCGTAGACCTCTGCAATCGTCTCGTAGGCGATCTGGTTCATCGGCCCCTCCGGCGGCGGTGCTATATGGAAGATGCGTGCTGGCGGGGCGGATCGCAATGGGCGGCGGCGCCGACCGCCATTGGGGCCAGGCGCGCCGTGTTCCCGGCCCATGGTTCGGCAAGCCCACTATGAAGGGGCGAGCGCCGATCCCGAAAATTCGAAAGGCCACTCCGGCGGCGAGTGGCCTTTCGTCACCGCCGCCCCGCGCCCGCTATGGAAGGCGGCCGCGAGGCGGGCGGATGGTGGGCGCGATCGTTCAGCTCTTCGGCAGCAGAACCTTGTTCACGACCTGGATCACGCCGTTCGACTGCTCGACGTCGGCGACGGTGATGCGGGCCGTGCCCCCGGCCTCGTCGGTCACGTAGACCTTGCCACCCTTGACGGTGAAGGTGAGCCAGGCGCCCCCGACCGTCTTGAGCTTGTAGCTGCCGCCCATCGCCTTGGCCTTGGCGGCGAGGTCCGCCACATCGTAGTGGCCGGCGACGACATGGTCGGTGAGGATAGTGACCAGCTGCGCCTTGTTCTCCGGCTGCAGCAGGGTATCAACGGTGCCTTTCGGCAGGGCCGCGAACGCGGCGTTGACCGGCGCGAAGACGGTGAACGGCCCCTTGCCTTCGAGCGTCTCTACGAGCCCCGCGGCCTTCACCGCGGCCACGAGCGTCGTGTGGTCCTTCGAGTTGACGGCATTCTCGATGATGTTCTTGGTCGGGTACATCGGCGCGCCGCCGACCATCTTGGTCATGCCGGGCTTTTGCATCATCGAGCCCGCCATGGAATTGGCGGCCATGGTGGCGGCACCGGCAGGGGCGATGGCAGCGGCGCCGGCGAGAGCGAACGCGGCAACGAACAGGGCGGACTTGAATGAAACCTTCACTTCAAAACTCCCTCAGGGTTGTGGGTGACAGCGTGCGTGTCGGCAGGAGATACGGGGGCGCCGAAAAATAAGTTTCAGCGTCTGTCGCGCGCTGGTGAGCGGCCCGGACGGGCACGACGGTTGTGATCCATCGTTGGCTGCCGATATAAGGGCAGCCTTCCCCCAGCTCGATCGACCATGCCCGACATCCCGCTCTCCATCCTCGACCTCGCCCCGGTGTCCGACGGCACCACGCCGACCGCCGCGCTCGCCGAAACCGTCAAGCTTGCCCAGTTGGGCGACGCGCTCGGCTACACCCGGCTCTGGTACGCCGAGCACCACGGCATGCCGGCCATCGCGTCGTCCTCGCCCGACATCCTGATTGCGAGCGCCGCCGCACACACGAGCCGCATCCGCGTTGGCTCCGGCGGGGTGATGCTGCCCAACCACGTGCCGCTGCGCGTCGCGGAGACCTTCCACACGCTCAACGGGCTCTATCCCGGCCGCATCGATCTCGGCATCGGCCGGGCGGGCGGCAGCGACAGCCGGACCCTGCGGGCGCTGCGCTCATTCGGCGGCGAGCAGTTCGCCGAGCAGATGGCGGAGCTCCTCGCGTTCGAGCGGCACGAATTTCCCGACGGCCATCCCTTCCGCGACGTGCGGGTGGTGCCGGACCGCGTCGACCTGCCCCCCGTCTGGATTCTGGGCTCCTCCGGCGCCGGCGCCGCCTTCGCCGGCGAGCTCGGCATGGGCTATTCGTTTGCCGCCCATTTTTCCGCCAACTCGCCGCGACCGGCGTTCGAAGCCTATCGCGCAGCGTTCCGCCCTTCGGACTGGTTCGAGCGGCCGCAGGCGATGATCTGCCTTTCGGTCATCTGTGCCCCGACCGATGAGGAAGCCCGTTATCTCGCCGGCCCGCAGACGCTGAGCTGGGTGCTCTTCCACAGCGGGCGCGCCCGCCGGCTGGTGAGCCCGGAAGAGGCCGCCGCCTACCAGTATTCTCCCGAGGAGCAGGCCTTCGTCGAAACCCAGCAGGGCCTCTGGATCGTCGGCAGCCCGGAATCGGCAAAGGCACAGATGCTGGCCAAGCTCGAGCAGGCGGGCGGCGCCGACGAGATCATGGTGACGACAACCATGTATTCCTACGAGGACCGGCTGCGCTCCTACCGCCTGCTCGCCGAGGCTTTCGGCCTTTCCGGTTGACGGGGAGCCGCCGCCGTCGCAGTCATTTGGCGGCAGGCGGGAGGGGAACCGGATGCGCGGCGAGATCCTGAGCTTCGACGGTCGGGAAGGTCTCATTGCTGGCGCGGATGGCGCGCGTTACCGCTTCACCGCGACCCAGTTCCGGAACGCCATCCCGGAAGCAGGCATGGCGGTCGATTTCGTCGCCGAGGGCAACGAGGCGCGCGATATCTATCCGCTCCTCGGTACCGCGAGCTATGGCGCGGCCGCCAAGGCGGCGATTGCCGCGGTGGCCGCCGCCCATGCCGGCGCGCCGCTGCCGCAGGGGGCCCGGCCACCCGTCATTCCACTGGCCACCCCGCCGCGCGATCGCGGCCTCTTCGGCTACTTCATGTTCGCCGCAACCGACAACTACGCCAACTTCTCGGGTCGCGCCCGCCGCAAGGAATTCTGGTCCTTCCAGCTCTGGTACCTGCTGCTCGTTTTTCTCTTCATGGCGATCACCGGCCTCGGTCTCTGGCTCTCGAACTTCAACAGCCTCGAAACCCTCTCCGTCTCGCCGCTGCTCTTCATCGGCACCGGGCTCTTCGTCATGTTCGCGCTTGGGATGATCGTGCCGAGCCTTGCCGTTCACGTCCGGCGGCTGCACGACATCGGCCTCAGCGGCTGGTGGCTGCTGCTCCACTTCGTGGCCGGCATCGGCACGATCATGCTGTTCATCATGAGCCTCGTCGGCGGGGAACCGGGCCCCAATCGCTACGGCCCCGCCCCGAAATAGCGAGGCTCAGACGGCTGCCTGCCGCATTTCCCGCCAGAGGCCGATGATGGCCGCGGCCGAGCGCTCGATATCGGCCATGGTCGTCGGCGCGCCGATCACCGAAAGGCGCATCACCCAGCGCCCGCGCCAGGACGCGCCCGCCGCGAACAATGTCCCATCCGCCTGCACCGCGGAAATCATCGCCTCCGTCGCGGCCTTTCGGGCGGCGGCATCCCCGCTCCCGAATTCGACGATCACCTGGTTGAGGACGACGTCGTTGACGACCGTGATCCCCGGTTCGGCCGCGAGCAGTTCGGCGAAGCGCTTCGCCTCGGCGCAGTTGCGCTCGACGAGCTCGATCACCCCTTCCCGGCCGAGCGCCTTGAGGATCGCCCAGACCGGGGTCGCCCGACCGCGCCGCGACAGTTCCGGCACGAAGGCCGAGGGAACGCGGTCGCCGGCCTCGACCACGGGCAGATAGCTGGCCCAGTTGTTCATTGCCCGCTGGTGCGCTTCCCGGTCCTTCACGATGGCGAACCCGGTGTCGTAGGGCGCCTGCAGCCATTTGTGGCCGTCGGTGACCCAGGAATCGGCAGCCTCGATCCCGTCCGTGAGGTGGCGGTAGCCGGGAGTTGCCCGGGCCCAGAGCCCGAAGGCCCCATCGACATGGACCCACGCCCCCGCCTCCCGGGCCAGGGGGACGAGCGTCGCGAAATCGTCGAAGCAGCCGGTGTTCACCTGGCCCGCCTGGAGGATCACGATGCGGGGCTGGCGCCCCTTGTCGAGCGCCGCGCGGAGCGCTTCGGCCTCCATCCGCCCCTCTTCATCGGTCGCGATCCGCGTGACGCGGTTGTAGCCGAACCCGATGAGCTGCAGGGCCGACGAAATCGAGGAATGGGCGTCCGCCCCGAGCAGCACCTCGACCGGCGGCGCCCCGAAAAGCCCGTCCGCATCGGGATCCCAACCCGCCCCGAGCAGCACCCGCGTGCGCGCCGCCGCAAGGCATATGGCGTTGGCGACCGTCGCCCCGGTCGTAAAGCCGATGCTCGATTGCCGCGGCAGGTCGAGAATCTCGGTGAGCCAATGCTCGACCGTCTCTTCGATCGCCGCCATGGCCGGTGTCGGTGTCTGGTAGCCGGTGTTCTGCCCCCACGCGGAAACCATGAGGTCGGCGGCGACCCCCGGCAGCGCCGAAGAGCCGATCACCCAGCCGAAAAAGCGGGGGCCCGCCATCGACATGAGGCCGGGATCGCAGAGACCCACGAGTTCGTCGAGCACGGCGCCCGCATCGGCGCCCTGCTCCGGCAGGGTCGCCGCGGTGCGCTCTCGCATTTCGGGATAGCCGAGGCGCGGCGCGTGCGGCCGTTCGGCCAGCGACTCGCGATAGGCGACGGCATGGTCGACCGCCGCCCCGAGCACCGCCCGCCACTCATTGCTCATCTGTCCATCTCCTGGTTCTGTGGCGGCGCGGTCGACCCGCGCACGACGAGCTCGACGTTGAAAACTTCCTTGTGCACGGCGCCGCGGCCTTCGAAGATGATGTCGACGGCCCGCCGGCCCATGGCCTCGATGGGCTGTGCCACGGTTGTGAGCGGCGGGAAAGCCGCCGCGGCTTCCGGCACGCCGTCGAAGCCGACGACCGAGACGTCCTCGGGCACCCGCAGTCCCCGCCGCTTCAACCCATCGAGCGCGAAGAGCGCCACCCGGTCCGACATGCAGAGCAGCGCCGTCGGCGGCTCCGTCCGCTTGAAGAACACGTCCAGCGCCCCCTCGACGGTCTCGGGATCGTTGCGGGTTTCGTAAATCGGCACGCTATCCGGATCGATGCCGTTGGTCGCGAGCACCTCGAAATAGCCGCGGAGGCGATCCCGGGGCGTGAGGTATTGCGCCGCTTCGCCCTCGGCGCGGGTCCGCAACCCGCTTCCATCGTCGTTGAAATCGGTACCTAGAATGGCGAACCGGCGATGCCCCAGCCCGATCATGTGGGCGGCGGCAAGCCGGGCGCCCTGGGCATCGTCGACGCCGAGCGCGGAGATCAGCTCGTCCGTCTTGCCGAGCGCCAGGGCGACGAACGGCAACTGGCGCGCCTGCGTCAACTGGACGAGTTCCGGCCCGCCCTCGATACAGAGCAGGATGAAGCCGTCGACGAGCGCGCTTTCGATATTCCAGGCGAGCTTTTCCCGATTCTTCGCCGAAACCAGTGCGATTCCGGCGCCGCGCTCGTCGAGGGCGGCGGAGATCCCCTGCATCAGCAACCGCGCATAGGGGTCGGCGAAGAAGTAGGCCAGGGGCTCGAACGTCGCGACCCCGATCGCGTTGACCCTGCCACCGCGCAGCAGCCGCCCCTTGGGGTCGGGACCGGCATAGCCGATGGCCTGGGCGACCTGCCGGACGTGCCGGCGCACCTCGTCGCGCACCAGTTCCGGATGGCTGAAGACGTTGGATGCCGTGCCCTTCGAGACCCCGGCCGCCTTCGCCAGATCGGCCAGTTTGGGACTCGTCACCCTGTTTTTCGCCATCACCATTGTCCGAG
>DASZTU010000378.1:0-1901 GCA_035547975.1 Devosiaceae bacterium
AGCGTCTTGCCCTTGTACCCCTCGAGGCTGTCGATCACCGACTGGACGAAGTTCTCGACATAGTTCGGCTGCTGGAAGACCGGGACGCGCTTCCTGAGGCCCGAGGTGCCGGGCTTCTGGTCGGCGTATGGCGTGGTCTTAATCTCGATCGTGGTCATCTCGCTCCTGCCCCAAAAGCGATGCGTAAAGGTCCGCGTAGCGCTTCGCGCTGGCGTCCCAGGAAACGTCGTGCCGCATGCCCCGGCGCTGCATCTTGCGCCACACCTTCTGGTCCCGGAACAGCTCCACGGCCCGCTGGATGGCCTCGCCCAGCGCTTCGGACGTCACCGGCGAAAACTGCAGGCCCGTTGCGACCCCGGCATCGACCGCCGCCTCGTTGGCGTCGATCACCGTGTCCGCGAGCCCCCCGACCCGCGCTACCACCGGCACGCAGCCATAGCGCAACCCATAGAGTTGGGTGAGCCCGCAGGGCTCGAACCGCGACGGGATCAGGATGGCGTCCGCACCGCCCTGGATCAGGTGGGACAGGCGCTCGTCGTAGCCGCGATGCATGGCGACGCGCCCGGGGTAGCGCGCCGCCGCGGTCTGCAATTCGGCTTCGAGCTGCCCGTCGCCCGAGCCGAGGATCATCAGCGTCGCGCCGAGCGACACCAGCCAGTCCACATTGCTGGCGATGAGGTCGATGCCCTTCTGGCTGGTGAGGCGGCTCACCACCGAGAACATCGGCCCGTCGGTCGCCTCGATCCCGAAGCGCTCGCGGATGGCGGCCTTGTTGACGGCCCGCCGCTGCAGCGTGTTGGCGCTGTAGGATTGCGGCAGTTCCGGGTCCGTCGCCGGGTTCCAGGCCTCGACGTCGATGCCGTTGGTGATGCCGTAGACGGACCCGGCGCGGGCATTGACCAGCCCCTCGAGCCCGGCGCCGAACTGCGGGGTGCGGATTTCCTTGGCGTAGGTCGGGCTCACCGTCGTGATCGCGTCGGCGGTGACGAGCCCCGCCTTGAGGTAGCCGACGCCGCCATAATATTCGAGGCTTTCCCAGTAGGCGTGCGGCGGCAGGTCCAGGCGCCCGAATATGTCGGCGCCGAAATGGCCCTGGAACACCATGTTGTGGACGGTGATCACCGTCTTCACCTGGTCCGAGGGGCCGTATTTGACATAGGCCGGCGCGAGCCCCGCCTGCCAGTCATGGGCATGCACGATCTGCGGGGCGTATCCCGGCACGAGGCCGTTGGCGAGCTTTCCGGCGACCCAGGAGAGCGCCGCGAACCGAATCCAGTTGTCGCCCCAGTCCCGCCCGTCGGGGGTGAGGTACGGGTTGCCCGGCCGGTCGTAGAGATGGCTCGCATCGAGCACGATGAGGTCGAGGCCGGCGAAGCGGCCGGCAATCAGCCGCGCCCAGGCGCCGAAGAGATCGTTGAATTCGTAGATGACCCGGCCGCTGATCGCCTCCCGCAGCACCGCCGGGTAGCCGGGGATGAGCGTGCGCATGGTGACGCCGTGATGGGCGAGCGCGCCCGGCAGGGCTCCGGCGACGTCGGCGAGGCCCCCCGTCTTGACGAGCGGATAGGCCTCGGACGCAACCGAGAGGACTTCGATCATTTGCTGGCCAGGTACTTGTCGATCATCCCCTGCGTGATGAGGGTGATCCCCTGGTCGGTGCGCCGGAACCAGCGGCTGTCGAACTCGGGATCTTCGCCCACGACCAGCCCCTCGGGAATGCTGACGCCGCGGTCGATCACCACGCGCCGGAGCCGCGCCCCGCGCCCCACGTCGCAATAGGGCAAGACCACCGCCTCGTGCAGCTCCGAGTAGGAATGCACGCGGCTGCCGGTCGAGAGCAGCGTCCGGTTGAGGTGGCCGCCCGAAATGATGCAGTCGCCGGAAACGAGCGAGTTGACCGC
>DASZTU010000379.1:0-1997 GCA_035547975.1 Devosiaceae bacterium
GGCCAGATCGCGATCGCCTCGGCCGTCAGGGGCCGGTGCATGATGGTGACGCGGGTGCCGCCATCGGCCGCGACGAAGCTGATGTCGACGTCCGTCGGGGCGTGGGGGGACCCCGGAAACCACGCGAGCCGCAGGCGCGTCGGCGGACGCTCCTCCACGATGTCGGCCATGACGAGCTCGGCCCCGTCGGGGGCACGGTCGATGAGGCGTCCTGCCTCGAACCGCAGCGAGCCGTCGCGGAACCGGCGGTGTTCGCGCGGCCACCAGAGGTCGACCTGGTCGAGGAAGATGCGGAAGGCCTGCGCGGGCGCGCAAGCGAGGGAGATGTCGCGGCGCAGGGCCTCAACCACGGCCCGTCCGCAGGTTTGCCGCGACCAGTTTCAAGCGGGTCTCCGCCCGGTCCCAGAACCGCGTGAGCCACTGTGCCGCCTGCTCGAAGCCCTCCCGCTCGAGCCGGTAGAGATTGCGGTTGCCGATCGACTCGTGCCGGACCAGCCCGACGGCCTCGAGCTGGGCCAGGTGCCGCGAAATGGCCGGGCGGCTGATGGCAAAGCTCTCCGCCAGCTCGCCGACGCTCAGCGGCCCGCTTCCGAGCCGCGCGAGGATTTGCCGGCGCACGGGATTGCCCAGTGCGTCGAGAACGGTATCGGTGTCCGAATCGAAGTTGAGCGCCGTCGGTAACATGGGGGTGACGGTAACCCGATGGTTACAGACGCGCAAGCCCCTGGGGACGTGGGTCAGCCGAGGCGGATGGAGGCGCCGCTGCTGGCGTGCTGGTCGAGCTTGGGCGGGTGACCCCCGAGCCTGATGCTCGATCCGCTGGAGGCGTCGATGCGGGCAGCGTCGCGCGCCACTGCCGAAATGCGGCTGCCACTCGCCGAATCGACGACGAGGTGCAGCACCTCGAGTTCATCGGCTTCGAGCGATGCTCCCGAGCTCGAGCGCAGCTCGCCGACCATGGCTTGTCCCCGGATCGCCAGCCGCGACCCGCTGGAGGCCGCGGCGGTCAGGCGCTCGACGTCGACCCCTTCGGCCATCAGGCGCGATCCGGCCGATACCTCGAGCTCGAGGCTCGGGGAGGGATGGCCGACGAAATGGACGTCCGAGCCGCCGCTTGCGCTCACGCGCTCGATCACCGGGGCGGTCACCGAGACCACGATGCGGCCGCGGCCGAGAAACGGCAGGGCCAAAAGCCCGAGGTGACGCGAAACATGGAGGGTCCGGCCGAAGACCTCGAGCTTGAGGCGTTCCATCGCCTCGTCATCGCTCGCCTCGGCCTGCACCGCTTGGGCGATACCGCTGCCGACCTGGACCTCGACGGCCATCGAGACCTCGATGCGGTCGAAAGGCGGAAGATCGAATTGGCGCGTCACGGTCATCGGCGGGCTCCCTGTTTGATGCCACGCCGTGACATGGGCACACGCGTGTGCCCAGGCAAGCCACGGCGGCGAAAAAAAGCCATCGCTGCAACCGTGGGGACGCCTCAGGGCGCGAAGCTGACCGAGCCGCCGACGCTCGAATTGCTGCTGGCCCGTTCGGGGCGGCCTGAAATCGAGATGGAAGCCCCGACGGAAGCGTCGGCATTTACCGACTTGAGGGCATTGACCCGGGCGCTGGCGCCCGACGAGGCGGTGGCGGTCACCTCGCCACACGCCAGATCGTGCGCCTCGAGGGCGCCGCCGCTCGAGGCGTTGGCGATGAGTTGGTTGCAGGAACCTTGGACCCTGACCCGGGCGCCACTCGACACGTCGAGTGAGAGGCGATCCACCGTGCCGATCTTGGCCGACATCGATGCCCCGCTCGACGCCGACATCGCGAGCGTCCTGCCGCTGGCCTGGGTCACGTCGACCGACGCTCCGGCGGACGCGGCGACATTTTCGAGCGACGGGAGGGTGACGTGGACGAGGAGCGGCTTGCTCTGCCCGAAGGTGAAAAACCAGCCGACGAAGTTGCCTTCAATGGCGAGGTGAAGGGTGCCCTCGCTCACGTCCACCTTA
>DASZTU010000380.1:0-2700 GCA_035547975.1 Devosiaceae bacterium
GCGCCGCCACCGGCAAGCCGATCAAGCTGATCGCCACCGGCGAAAAGCTCGACGCCCTCGAGGACTTCCGCCCCTCTTCCATTGCCGACCGTATTCTGGGCATGGGCGACATCGTCAGCCTCGTCGAGAAGGCCGCCCAGACCGTCAACGCCGAAGACGCGGCGAAGATGGCCAAGAAGCTCAAGAAGGGCAGCTTCGACCTCGACGACCTGCGCACCCAGCTGTTGCAGATGAAGAAGATGGGCGGCATGGGCGCCCTGATGGGCCTGATGCCCGGCATGGGCCAGATCAAGAAGGCCATGAACGGCGCCAGCCTCGACGAGAAAGTGTTCGACCGGCAGGTCGCCATCATCAACTCGATGACCAAAGCCGAACGCGCCAACCCCGACCTGCTCAACGCCAAACGCCGCATCCGCATCGCCGGCGGCTCGGGCACCAAGGTCGAGGACGTCAACAAGCTGATGAAACAGCACCGCCAGATGGCGGACATGATGAAGAAGGTCCAGAAGGGCGGCATGGGCTCGCTGGCCGGCATGTTCGGCGGCAAGCTCGGCGGCATGATGCCGGGGATCGGCAACATGGATCCGTCGAAAATGGACCCGGCCGAGCTCGAACGGATGGCGCGGCAGATGGGCATCGACCCCGCCACCATCCAGCAGGCGGCCGGCGCTGCGGCGCCCCCCAAGGACATTTCGCAGAAGCTGCCGACCGATGTCGGGCAGTTGCTCAAATCGGGATCGGGCCTGCCCGGTCTTGGCGGCGCGCCGCGCTTCCCCGGCCTTCCCGGCCTCGGCGGCGGCTTCGTGCCCAAGAAGAAGTAACCCGAATAGAACGCAACTCCAGAACCCACCAAGGACTGAACCAATGGCTCTGAAACTTCGCCTCGCCCGCGCCGGCACCACCAAGCGCCCCTACTACCACGTCGTCGTCGCCGATGCCCGCTCGCCGCGCGACGGCCGCTTCATCGAGAAGGTCGGCCACTATGATCCCAAGCTCGCCGAGACCGACAAGCGCGTGACGCTCAACACCGACCGCATCACCCACTGGCTGAGCGTGGGCGCCCAGCCGACCGACCGCGTGCTGCGCTTCCTCGACGCCGCCGGCCTCCTGAAGCGCGCCCCGCGCAACAACCCCGAGCGCGCCAAGCCGGGCAAGAAGGCCACCGAGCGCGCCGAAGCCCGCGCCAAGGCCGCGGCCGACAAGGAGGCCGCCGCCAACGCCCCCGCCGAAGCCCCGGCCGCCGAGTAAACGTGCGCGGGGCCTCCCCCTCATCCGCCCGTCGGGCACCTTCTCCCACCAGGGGAGAAGGCAATCGAGCCGTGATGCTTGTGTATCGGCCTTCTCCCTTGATGGGAGAAGGTGGGCGAAGCCCGGATGAGGGTGGGGCAGCACGCTTCGGTGTCCGATATGGCTGAGACCAAAAAGCGCCTGCTCATGGGCCGCATCGGTGCGGCGCATGGGATTGCGGGCGAGGTGCGCATCCAGTCGTTCACCGAGGAGCCGCTGGCGCTCAAGGATTACGGGCCGCTCAGCACCGACCGGCCGGGCCTGGTGATCGAGATCGAGAGCGCCCGCGCCACCACCAATGTGCTGGTGGCGCGGCTCAAGGGCATCAAGGACCGCACCGCGGCCGAAAAGCTCAACGGCGTCGAGCTCTATGTCGATCGCGACCGGCTGCCGCCCCCCGACGACGAGGACGACTATTACCACACCGACCTGATCGGGCTCGAGGCGCGGCTCGCCGACGGCTCGGTGCTGGGCAAGGTCATGGCGATCCCCAATTTCGGCGCCAGCGACCTGCTCGAGGTGCGCGACGAGCGCAGCGGCGATACGTTCCTCTATCCCTTCACCAAGGCCGTGGTGCCCGAAGTGCACGTCGCCGAGGGCTACCTCGTGGTCGAGGTGCCGACCGAGGCCGAGCCGGGCGAGGAAGAGCCCGATTGAGCTTTGACGCCGACGTCATCACGCTGTTCCCCGACCTGTTCCCCGGCCCGCTCGGCGCCTCGGTGATCGGCCGCGGCGCGGCGCAGGGCCTGTGGTCGCTGCGGCTGACGCAGCTCAGGGATTTCGCCACCGACCGCCACCACAGCGTCGACGACACGCCGGCCGGCGGCCGCGCCGGCATGGTGCTGAAGCCCGACGTGCTGGCGGCGGCGATCGACGCCGTGTCGCACCAGAACGACCCCCGTCCCCGGCTCCTCATGAGTCCGCGCGGCAAACCGCTGACGCAGGAGCGCGCCCGCGCCCTCGCTTATGGGCCGGGCGCAGTGATCGTCTGCGGCCGCTTCGAGGGCGTCGACGAGCGCGTCATCGCGGCGCGCAACCTCGAGGAAGTCTCGATCGGCGACTACGTACTGGCCGGCGGCGAAGTCGCCGCCATGGTGCTGCTCGAAGCGGTGGTGCGCCTGATCCCCGGCGTCCTCGGCAAAAACGAGAGCAGCGCCGACGAGAGTTTCGAGAACGGCGTTCTGGAATATCCGCAATACACCCGCCCGGCCCTGTTCGAAGGCCGCGAAATCCCCGCCGTGCTGACCGGCGGCGACCACGGCAAGGTGTCCGAGTGGCGGCGCGCCGAAGCGGAGCGCCTGACCCGCGAACGCCGGCCTGATTTGCTGAAGTAGGCAGTCGGGGCCTCGTGAAGCTTGCGCCGGCCCGTCCTCACCTCGCCCCTCAGGGGAGAGGTCGCGCGCTTAGCGAGCG
>DASZTU010000381.1:0-3546 GCA_035547975.1 Devosiaceae bacterium
TTGCGGCGAGCCTCCTGACGCTCGCCGGGGCCGCGCTGTTCCTGGCTTTTGCCCGGGAGGGACCGTACCCGTTCAACCGCGGCGTGTTCGATCCCCGCCAGCTCGGGCGGGTGGTGCGCAACCGCGGGGTTGCGCTCGCCAACCTCGGCTACTTCGGGCACATGTGGGAGCTCTACGCCATGTGGGGCTGGTTTCTGGCCTTTGCCTCGGCGACCGTTGCGGCCAAACCCCTCTGGCCGGCGGCCGCGATTTCGGGCCTCGCCTTTGCGGTCGTCGCGATCGGGGTACTGGGGGCGATCGGCGGGGGCCTCCTTTCCGACCGCATCGGCCGGACCGCAACGACCGCGCTGATGATGGCGATCTCGGCGGCCTGCGCGGCCCTCATCGGCTTTGCCGTCGAAGGTCCCTTCCCGGTGTTCCTCGCCGTAGCGCTCATCTGGGGCGTTTCGGTCATCGCCGATTCGGCTCAGTTTTCGGCGATGACGACCGAGGTCGGCGAACCCGACCTCGTGGGCACCGCGCTCGCCTTTCAGCTCGGCATCGGCTTCGCGCTGACCATGGTGAGCCTCTGGCTCGTGCCGGTGGTGGCCGCGGCGATCGGGTGGCGCTTCACCTTCCTCGTCCTGGTGCCGGGCCCGGTGATCGGCATCGTCGCCATGCTGGTGCTGCGGCGCCTGCCCGAAGCCGAGCGCATCGCGCAGGGACGGCGGTAGCGGCGGGGGCGGCTCAGGCGGTCTGGCGCCTGGGACTTGCGGCGACGAGGGCCGCGGCTTCCGCGGCCGGCACGGCGGCGCTGTAGAGGAAGCCCTGGGCGGTGGTGCAGCCTTCCTGCCGGAGCATCTGGCGCTGCGATTCCTTTTCGACGCCTTCGGCGACGATCTCGACGCCCAGCCCCCGGCCGAGCCCGAGCAGGGCGCGCACAATGGCGGCGCTTTCGGATTCGGTCTGCATCTGCTCGACGAAGCTGCGATCGATCTTGATCGCGTCGAACTTGAAGCTGCGCAGGTGATAGAGGCTGGTCGCGCCGGTGCCGAAGTCATCGAGCGCGATTTTGATGCCCGCTTCGCGCAGCGCCCCGAGAATGGCCCGCGCCGCCTCGAGATCGCGGACGATGGCGTTTTCGGTGATCTCGAGCTCGAGCCGATGCAGCGGAAACCCGGCGCCTGCCAGGATGCCGAGCAGCCGGGCCGGGAATGCCGGGTCGTGCAGCAGCACGGGGGAGAGGTTGAAGGAGAGCACGACGTGGGCCGGCCAGCCCCGCGCGGCTTCGCAGGCGCGCGCCAGCAGATGGTCGGTGAGCGGGGCGATGAGCCGGCTTTCCTCCGCCAAGGGGATGAAGCGGGCCGGCGGCACGTCGCCGAATTCGGGGTCGTGCCAGCGGGCGAGGGCCTCGAAAGCGCGGATCGCGCCGGTCTGCATGTCGACCAGCGGCTGGAAGAACGGCACGATCGCCTCCGTGCCGACGGCGCGGGCGAGGGCGCGCTGCAGCCTGTCGCGCTCGCGCGCTTCGGCGTCCATCTCGTCGAGGAAGAAAGCGTAGGCGGAGTGACCTGCGACCTTCGCCTTGTAGAGGGCGATGTCGGCCTTGCGGAGCAGCTCGGCGGGATTGGTGCCGTCGCGCGGAATGAGGGCGATGCCGATCCCGGTGCCGACGCGGTGGTGGTCGGCCCCGATGGCGATCGGCTGGTCGACCGTGGCAATCAGCTTTTCCGCTACGGCGATGGCGCCCTCGGGGCCGGAAACGCCGCGGACGACCATGGCGAACTCGTCGCCGCCGGAACGCGCGATGGTGTCGCCCTCGCGCAGCACCGAGGCCATGCGGCGGCCGGTTATGCCGAGCACCTCGTCGCCCCGGGCGTGGCCGTAAACGTCATTGATGCGCTTGAAGCCATTGAGGTCGAGCAGCAGGACGGCATGGCTTTGCTCGGCACCCGGGAGGATGGTGACCGCGGCCTCGAGCGCCCGGTCGAGCCCCCGGCGGTTGGGCAGCCCGGTCAGCTGGTCGTGGCTGGCGAGATAGCTCGCGCGGTCCTCGGCCTCCCGGCGGGCGGTGATCTCCCGCTCCTGCGCGATCAGGCGCCGCCAGACGAAATAGCCGAGGCCGCAGACGAGCAGGAAGCCGAGCGTCGCCAGTTCCGCCGGCTCGACCGCCGGGGTGTTCGATATCGAGCCGTCGATCTCGAACAGGAGCGTCAGCATCGCCGCTGTGAAAATGACGGCAATAATGGTCGCGGCCTCGATGAGGCTGACACGATGGCGCATGAGCACGTCCCTGATGTGCCGCTTCATTATTCCGACGACCCGCATTGCCCGATCTTCAGACGTGGGCCGATGCGAATAATGAACGTGCCGCCGGAAGGGCGGCAAAAAACCGCGGGCGTGGTTTATCAGGGGTAACCCAGGGCGGCGGGCTGTCCGGGGCAGGGCGTCCGGACGGCCGGCGGGGTTTGCCTAGACCTCGTGGTCGTGCTCGGCGAGCTTTTGGAGGATGTCCGCGCCGAGCGATACCGCGGCAAGGTGGGCCGGGTGGGCGAGGTAGGCCTCCATCCGCTCCATGCTGTCGAAATGGGCGATGAGGCACCAGCGGCAGGATCCCGGCCTCAGGCCGAGATCCTCGGTGATCGACCAGTCGCGAATCCAGTCGATCTCTTCCGGCAGCCGGTTGAGCGCCGCGATGATCTGAGCCACCCGCGCCTCGTGGCCGGGCGCGTGCTCGAAGAGCACGACGTGCCGGATGGTCATTCGGCGGCCTGCGTCAGGCCCTTGGAGGCGAGATATTCCGCCCAGGGCAGGTCGACGCCTTCGTGAAGGTGCCCCCAGCGGCCGTGCTCGGGCATGACGCCATAATAATAGACGGCGACCATCTCCTCGGTGACGACGAGGGAGTGATAATCGCCCGCCCGGGTCAGCAGCATGTCGCCGGGCCCCAGCTCGTAGGGCACGCCCTCGCTCATGGCGTTGCCGCGCCCCGAGATGATGATCCAGTACTCGTTGCAGTCATGGAAGTGCGGCTCGACCTCGCCGCCGACCTTGATGTGGCTGATGCCGAAGTTCTGCGTCTCGCTCCAGTCGGGGAAGACCTTGTTCTTTTCGCTACCGGTGATCTTGGGCATGGCTTTGTTCCATAGCTGCGGTGGGAAGGGAGGCGAGCAGGGTGCGGACCGCTGCCTCTGCGAAGGCGTCGTCGTTGATGTGGCAATCGAGGGTTTCGAAGCGCACCGGCGGCCGAAGGTTTTCGCCCAGTGCGGCGCGCAGGGCGGCGTCGGCATCAGGATCGAAGAAGGGCTGCCCTTCGGCATCGAGCGCCGAAACGCCGCGCAGCGGGAAGAGGAAGGTCACGGGGCCGGTCGCGGCGTTGAGTTTTTCGGCGATGCGGCGGCCGATCTCGGCGTTCTCCCCGGGCGTCGTGCGCATGAGGTAGGAGTTTTCACTGTGCCGGTGAATGCGGCGGCCGGCGAAGCGCTCCGGCACGCCCGCGGCGCCAAAGAAGTTGACCATGTCGAGCGCGCCCGGCGCCAGGACCTGCGGCGTCCCGGTGCGGGCGGC
>DASZTU010000382.1:0-5773 GCA_035547975.1 Devosiaceae bacterium
CCGCGCTCGCGGCGTTCGACGTCGCGGCCGTCGCCATCACGGGGATCCTCGGCGCCACGTCGATCCTCGGCGCGCTCACGACGAGCCCCGCCACCTGGCTGCGCCAGCTCGAAGCCGGCTGACGCAACGCGGGGGCGCGGCGCAGGTTGGATAGGCGGCCGGCGGGCATTGCCGCGGCGTTTGCGCGATCACTCGTCTTCGCGCGGGCCTTCCGCAATGAAGGCGGCGACCTCCGCATTAATGGCTTTTGGATTTTCCATGAACATGAAGTGGCTGCCGCCCTCCTCGCGCCCGAAGATGCGCAGCCTCGCCCCCTTGATGCGCTTGGCGATCCGGCTGATGACGGCGACCTTGTGGGTGCTGCCTTCGGCGCCGATCACGAGCGTCGGCAACGCGATGCGGCCGATGGTGCCGCGCCAGTCCATGCCCGAGGTCGCATAGAGCAGCTCCATCGCCTTTTCGCGCGGCATCTTGAGGTTTTCGGAGACGATCCAGTCGAAGATTTCGGGATTGTCGGCGATGAAGCCGGGGCTGAACATGCCGCGGATCGCCTCGCGGGTCCGTTCTTCCGCCGGCCCCCCGAGAAGGAAGCTCGAAAAGTCGTCGAGCTCGCCGCGAAAATACATCGGCCCCACCTCGGCGCGCGATTCGGGCGACCAGGCCGGATTGTCGAGGAGGCGGGGGGAATCGTCGACGATGATGAGCTTCGACAACCGGTCGCCTTCGAACATTTCCCAGTAGGCCCAGACATATTTGACCCCGCTCGAGTGGCCGAGGAGCACGACGTCCCTGAGGTCGAGGGCGAGGATGAGTTCGCGGACGTCGAGCGCCATGCGATGCGGGTTGTAGCCGTGCGCCGGCGCCTCGGAATCGCCGTGGCCGCGTGGATCGACGGCGATCACGCGGAAGCGGTCGCCGAGCCCGGCGATCTGATGCCCGAACATGGCGGCCGATTGCGACCAGCCGGGCAGCATCACGAGCGGCTGGCCGTTACCGGCCTCGATGTAGTGGATCCGAACGCCGTCGCCGGTGGTGAAGACCCGGTCGGTACCGGCCACGACGCCGAGGGGGTAAAGGTCGCTCATGGCTGCGCGTCCCCGGCCATGAAGGCCGCAACGCCCGCCTCGGCGATGGCCTGATCGATTTCGGGAGCGGCGCCGCTGATCCCGATCGCCCCAACGAAAAGCTCGCCCTGCCTCAGCGGCTCGCCGCCGGGAAACGGCACGACGTGGGGCAGCGACATGAGCGCGACGTTTCCGGCCGCGATTCCCGCCGCAAAGGTCGCGGTTGGCCGCCTGAACATGGCGGCGCTACGGGCTTTGGCGAGGGCCACGTCGACGGTTGCGGCGTGGACGCCATCCATCCGCTCGAGCACCAGCGGGTGCGCGCCCGCATCCAGCACCGCGACCGTTACCGTCACGCCGCGCCGTGCCGCCTCGATCCGCGCCGCGGCGGCGATGTGCTGTGCCGCGCGCAGAGTCAGGTTCTTGCCGTCGATGGTAAAGGGCATGGACTCTCCTCCTCCCGGCTCAACAGGATTTCCCGGCCGATCGCGCTGAAACGTGGGCAGCCGATCATGGCGAGACTCATGTCGAGCTCGTTTCGCAGAATGGCGATTGCCTTGTCCGCCCCGGCGCGGCCGCCCGCGACCACGCCATAGAGCGTCGCCCGGCCGACAAAGGTGAAGTCGGCGCCAAGCGCCTTGAGCATGAGGATTTCGGCGCCGCGGCGAATGCCGCTGTCGGCGATGATCGGCACCCTGGCCCCGAGCGCCGCCCGCAGGGCGGGAAGGGTATCGAGCGGGCTCGGCAGGTAGTCGAAGGATTTCCCACCATGGTTGGAGACCCAGATGGCGTCGACGCCCGACTCGACGGCGCGGCGCGCGTCCTCCGGATGCTGCAGGCCCTTGAGCACCAGCTGGCGCGGCCAGCGCCGGCGCAGCGCCGCGAGGCTCTCCCAGGTCTGGATCGAGGGGCTCTGCGAACGGAAGAAACCGGCGACCTCCCCGGCCGTCGAACCGTCGGGCGCATAGGCGCGCCAGCTCTCGAGCATCGGCATGCCACCGCCCGTGAGGTATTCGGCGAGCCAGGCCGGGTGCAGCAAGGCTTCGAGCATGATGGGCAGCGGCAGCCTGAGCGGCAGCGAAAAGCCGTTGCGATTGTCGCGCTCGCGCTTGGGGAAGACCGGATTGTCGACGGTGAGGACCAGCACCTCGACGCCGGCCGCGGCATAGCGGTCGACGATGCGCTCGGTGATCGCGGTGTCCTTGGCCGGGTAGAGGTGCGCCCAGAGGCCGCCGCCTGCCATCGCCGCAACCGTCTCGACCGGGGCGATCGACGCGCCGGAGAGGACGAACGGGATGCTGGCTGCCTTAGCGGCGGCGGCGAGGTCGGTGTCGAGGTTCTTGCGCATGAGCCCGGCAAAGCCGGTCGGCGCGATGCCGAAGGGACTGGCGTAGGTTCGTCCGAGGAGGGTCACGGACTGGTCGCGCAGCGCGATGTCGCCGAGGTAGCGCGGCATGAGGCGGTAGCGGCCGAAAGCATCGCGGTTGTAGTCGAGGGCGCGCTCATCCTCGACGCCGGATTCGATCAGCTCGAACAGCAGTTTTGGCAGGCGCCACCTCGCCATGCGGCGGAGATCGGCGATGCTTTGGGCCTCGGCGAGCCTCATCAGCGGCCGGCGGCCCGCGCGAGGAGCAGCTCGACGAAATCGCGGAGCGCCATGCCGGGCCGCCCCCCAAGCTGCTCGGCGGTTCGGTTGACATGCGACAGGACGCCCTCGGCATAGGCGGCGCGGGCATCCCCGATCGGGGCGCTCTGCGCCGAGACGGTGCCCGCGGCGATGCCCCGCTCATCGAGGGTCGGCAGGCGCCTGATGCCGGCCTCATCGAGGCCGACACCCGCATCGTTGAAGAACACGGCGTAGAGATCGGGGCCGATGACGGTGTCCGGCCGGCCCCGGAACAGCGCCGCGTGGGACCCGGTGATCGCAATCGCGCCCGCATCTTCGGGTGTCAGCATGGGCGCGGCATCGAGGGCCAGAACCTTCGGCTCCCCCGGCACGTCGCGCAGCGTGTAGCGCTTGCCCCCCGAAATCGCGGGGGGCTGCTCGGTGATGATGGGGCCCGCCTTCATACGCTCCGCGCAGGCGGCGGCCGTCTGGCCGACCGCGCAGCCGAGCCGCCGCGCCGCTTCGTTGACGTGGCTGATGATGCCGTGCGCCAGCATGTGTTCCCCGTCGGCGATATGGGCGGTAAAGGCGTCGACGGTCGCGCCCGCGAGCCCAATGCGATCGAGATAGGGCAGGCCCTTGATGCCGGCGTCGTTCCGGCCGACCCCGCAGTCGTTGAGGATCACGCCGCGAATGCCCCATTTGGCGGCATGCCAGGCGTTGTACTCGCCGCCATAGGAGCCCGACACAATCACATTGCCGCGGGCGATCTCGGTGGCCGAGGCGCTGCTGGGGACGGCAATGATCTCGACCATCCGGAAACCCGCCTCAGCTGACGAGCCGGGCCGATTGCCCCTTCGGCAACCCCGAAAGGAATGCCTCGACGGCGCGGTTGAAGGCTTCCGGCTCCTCGATGAAGGGGCAGTGGCCGCTTTCAGCGAAGACCGCCACCCGCGCGTCGGGCATCAGCCGCGCGGCGGCATCGGCGGCGGGCGCCGGCGCCTGCGGATCGACCGCGCCGGCGGCGATCAGCACCGGCCGGTCAATGAGGGGCAGGAGGTCCCGCCAGTCGACGTTCATGTGGTCCTCGAGCATGCGCGCCGCGGCGATCGGGGGGATTTTCAGGCTCTCCTCGGTCAGGGATTTGACCAGCGCCGGGTCGAGCTTCTTGTGCGTCATGTCGACGATCATGTTGCTCACGACCTTGGGGTAATCCTCGACGACGCTGTCGATGAAGGGTTGCGGCGGCACGTTGAATCCCCAGGGCCAATCTTTTCGCGCGGCGAGGCTGGGCAGGAATCCCGCGAGGACGATCCCTGCGATGCGGCCGGTGCCAAAGATCTCGATATAACTCATGACGACGGAGGTGCCGCGCGACCAGGCGACGAGTACGACGTCGCGCAGCCCGAGCGCCGCGAGAAAATCCTCGAGGTCCGCAGCGTGGCGCGAGAGGCGATGGCCGCGGGTCACCATCTCGGAGCCGCCCTGCGCGCGGGCATCGAGCACCAGCACGCGGTGGGTGCGCGCAAAGTGACGGCGTTGCTCCTGCCACCAGTTTCCCGACATGGCCCAGCCGCTGATGAAGACCAGCGGTGGCCCGGCGCCGTCGTCGGTATAGTGGAGGGTGACCCCGTCGCGGGTTTTCAGGGTCGCCATGTCGTCCTCCCTCGGGCGCCGTCGTTTTCGCTCCGCGGCCGGCCTTTGCCGCCCCTTCCCGGCGGTGGCCGGCGGCAGGGTGGGGACCAGCAAGAAGCGCCGAGCCCGTGCGTGGTCCCCACCCCCCGCGCGCTCCGATGGGGGGAGCGCTGCGGTTCCTCCGGATGCCCGGATGCAGGCACTTTCAGCTCCGCGCCTTGTCGGCGCCGCGCGCCTTGGCGACGAGTGCCCCGGCGGCGCTCGAACGCGCGGCGGTGCGGCGCCCGACCCAGCCGGCGAGTCCCACCGAGAGGATCAGCGTCGTGCCCGAAAACAGCGGATCGACGTAGAACACGGCCCCCAGCTGCTGCAGCCCTGAGACACCCACGGCGAGCACCGCCACGGCCGTCACCGTGCCCCAGACATTGACGCGGCCCGGCCGGACGGCGGTGGCCCCGAGCAGGGCCGCCGCGAAGGCCGGCAACAGGAACTCGGGCCCGATGCCGCCCTGCCCGATGCGCAGCTGGCTCGCCAGCAGCACGCCGGCGGCGGCGCAAAGAAAGCCCGAGACGACGAAGGCGCCGATGATGTAGCGGCCGGTCGGAATGCCGATGAGCTCGGCGGCGCGCCGGTTCGATCCCGTGACGTAGAGATAGCGCCCGATCGGCAGGAATTCGGCGGCGATCCACATCAGGACGGCGACGACGAGCACCATGATGACCGGCCAGGGTATGCCGAAGACGGTCGAGGTGAGGCCCAGGAAAGCCGGCGGCAAGGGATCGTTCGAGACGATCTGCAGACCCCCCGAATAGACCTGCGAGAGGCCGTAGATCACCGTGCCGGTGCCGAGCGTCGCGATGAAGGAGGAGATCTTGCCGACGACCACGAGAAGGCCGTTGACGAGCCCGAGCAGGGCGCCCAACAGCAGCACGAGGGCCACTGCAGCGTACCAAGGCAGGCCCGAAAACACCATGAAGCCCATGGTGAGGATATGGAAAAGCCCCACCCCATAGCCGACCGACAGGTCGAACTCGTTGGCGGCGATCGGCACCATCACGGCCAGCGCCAGGAGGGCCACGATCGACTTGCTCGTTCCCATGGTCTGCAGGTTGAAGGGCGTCGGGAAGGTCGCCGGGGCGAGGATGCAGAAGATGACGAACAGCACGACCAGCACCGCCAAGAGGAAGTAGGCGCTGCCGAACTTCGCGAGGGTCATGGCGCGCGGCGCGGGCTGCCCCGGCCGGGCGCTCTGCGCCGCAGCATCGCTCAACGTCTCAGCCGGCATCCGCGTACTCCTCCCGGTGTTCACCCGATGCGATGCGCGTCAACTGCTCCTGGGAGACGTTGGGCTGGCGCAATTCGGCGACGATGCGGCCACGCTCGAATACCAGCGCGCGGAAGCAGGTCGCCGCCACCTCTTCGAAATCCGAGGAAATCATCAGCACCGCCAAGCCCTTGGCGAGCGCCT
>DASZTU010000383.1:0-4772 GCA_035547975.1 Devosiaceae bacterium
CTCGTCTCGCACCGTCCCGGCATGCTGCTGCCGACGATCAAGTCGCGCTGTCTCTCGGTGCCGTTGCGCCCGCTCGCCGACGATGATGTCCGCAGTGTCCTCGGCGCGCAGCGGCCCGGCAAGAACCTCGACCACGCCGTCGAGCTTGCCGAAGGCCGGCCCCGGCGCGGCTTCGAGGCGCTGGCGCTCGGGGCGGAAGGCGCGCTGACGGCGCTTCGCGAGTGGCTGAGATCACCCCTGAGCGGTCCCGATGCGGCCCATCTCGCCATCGCCGACGCGCTGATTGCGGAGGCCGGGGGTGCGCAGGGCAGCTTCGCCCGCGAACTCATCACCGATTGGCTCGCGGCCGAGGCACGGGAGGCCGCCCTCGCCGGTGTTTCGGCGCGGCAGCGGCTTGCCTCCGCCAATGAGCTGTGGGACAAGGCGCATGCCCTGTTTGCCGACGCCGAGGAGCTGAACCTCGATGCACGGCAGACACTGGTCGGCGTCCTCGACGCGATCCGGGCACACGTCCGCAAAACCGCGTCACCCGCCGCAGTCCCATGAGCCGCAACGCCTTCTACGTCACCACCGCGATCGCGTACCCCAATGGCGAGCCCCACATCGGGCACGCCTACGAGATGATCGCGACCGATGCCATCGCCCGCTGGAAGCGGCTCGAAGGCCGGGAGGTCTGTTTCCTCACCGGCACCGACGAGCATGGCATCAAGATGGTGCAGACGGCGGCCGCGCAGGGCATTTCCGCGCGCGAGCTGGCCGACCGGAACTCGGACCGGTTCAAGGCGCTGGCGCGGGCGCTCGACCTCTCGAACACCGATTTCATCCGCACCACCGAACCGCGCCACTATGAGGCCAGCCAGGAAATCTGGCGCAGGATGCTGGCCAATGGCGACATCTACCAGTCCACCTATGAGGGCTGGTATTCCGTTCGCGACGAGGCCTATTTCGACGAGTCGGAGCTCACCGACGGACCCGACGGCAAGAAGTTTGCGCCTTCCGGCGCCGAGGCGACCTGGGTCACCGAGCCGAGCTACTTCTTCCGCCTTTCGGCCTACCAGCAGAAGCTTCTTGACTTTTACGAGGCTCATCCCGATTTCATCGCCCCGCGCGAGCGCCGCAACGAAATCGTCTCGTTCGTCAAGGGCGGGCTGCAGGATCTCTCGGTTTCGCGCACGACCTTCGACTGGGGCATCCCGGTGCCGGATGCGCCCGGCCACGTGATGTATGTGTGGGTGGACGCGCTCACCAACTACATCACCGGGGTCGGCTATCCCGATACCGCAAGCGAAACCTTCCGGAAATTCTGGCCGGCGGACCTCCACGTCATCGGCAAGGACATCATCCGCTTCCACGCCGTCTATTGGCCGGCTTTCCTGATGAGCGCCGGGCTCGCCGTGCAGAAGCGGGTTTTCGCGCACGGCTTTTTGACCGTCGACGGCAAGAAGATGTCGAAATCGCTCGGCAACGTCATCGATCCCTTCGCGCTGGTCGAGGAGTTCGGCGTCGACCCGCTGCGCTTCTTCTTCCTGCGCGAAGTGTCGTTCGGCAATGACGGCGACTACTCGCGCGACAAGATCGTGAACCGGTCGAACGCCGACCTCGCCAACGACCTGGGAAACCTCGCGCAGCGTTCGCTGACCATGATCAACAAGAACTGCGACGCCCGCGTGCCGACGCCGGGACTGCTCAACAAGGACGACGAGGCGCTGCTCGCTTCGGCCGATGCGGCCGTCGCCGCAGCCATCGAGGCCATGGACAACCAGCTGCTGCACGAGGCGGTGGGTGCGATCTGGGAGGTGGTGGGCGAGGCCAACCGGTATTTCGCGGGCCAGGAGCCCTGGGCGCTGCGCAAGACCGATTTCGGCCGCATGGAGACCGTCCTCTACGTCACGGCCGAAGTGATCCGGCGGCTCACCATTCCGGCGCTGGCGTTCATTCCCGGCTCGGCCGCACGGCTGCTGAATTTCCTCAGCGTTGGCCAGGACAGATGGCTGCTGGCCCTAGCGGGCGACGAGGGCAAGCTGCGGCCGGGCACCCTGCTGCCTGTCCCCGAGCCGGTCTTCCGGCGGTTCGAGCGCGCCCGGGCGGAATAGGCCGGACGGTATGCTGATCGATTCCCATTGCCATCTCGATTTCGAGGCGCTGGCCCTCGACCTCGACGGCGTCCTCGCCCGCGCCGCCGAGGCCGGCGTGAGCGGCATGGTCACGATTTCGACGCGGGTGCGGGAGTTCGACAGGCTGCGCGCCATCGTCGAGCGGCACGATCGCGTCTGGTGCTCGGTGGGGACGCACCCGCACCACGCCGACGAGGAGCCGGACATCACGATCGATGACCTCGTCCGCCTCGCATCGCACCCCAAGTGCGTCGCCATCGGGGAGGCGGGGCTCGACTACCACTACGATACGTCCTCGCGCGAGGGCCAGGCCGCCGGCTTCCGCCGCCATATCGCCGCCGCCCGCATTACCCAGCTGCCGCTCGTCATCCATGCCCGCGAGGCCGATGCCGACGTCGGCGATATTCTCGAGGAGGAGATGGGGCAGGGGCCCTTCCCCTTCATTCTCCATTGCTTTTCGTCCGGCGCCGAGCTTGCCCGCCGCGGCCTCGCGCTCGGCGGCTACATCTCGTTTTCCGGCATCCTGACCTTCAAGAACGCCGAGGAAATCCGCGAGGTCGCCGCCTTCGTGCCCGCCGACCGGATGCTGGTCGAGACCGACGCGCCCTATCTTGCGCCCGTCCCGCATCGCGGCAAATCGAACGAGCCGGCCTTCGTGCGCTTCACCGCCGAGCGGCTGGCCGAGGTGCGCGGCGTCAGCTTCGATGAGATGGCGGCGCAAACGACGCAGAACTTCGCCGAGCTCTTCGACAAGACGGGATTGGCCGGCTGATGGCGGCAGCCGAAGCCATCACGGCAACGATCCTCGGTTGCGGATCGTCCGGCGGCGTGCCGCGCATCGGTGGCGGCTGGGGCGCATGCGACCCGGCCAACCCGCGCAACCGGCGGCGGCGCTGCGCGCTGCTGATCGAGGGCAGGTCGGCCGGGAGCGCCGATCCGACCCGCATCGTCATCGACACGGGCTGCGACCTCCGCGAGCAGCTGCTCGATGCAGAGGTCGACCGGGTGGAAGCGGTCTTCTACACGCACGAGCACGCCGACCACACGCACGGCATCGACGACCTCCGCGTGCTCGCGCTCAACAACCGCAAGCGCGTCGACGTCTACTTTTCCGCCGAGGCCGGCGCGCGCATCCGCGGGGCGTTCGGCTATTGCTTCGAGACGGCGCCGGGCAGCGACTATCCGCCGATCCTCAATCCGCACATCATCCGGCCCGGCCAGGATATCGCAATCGACGGGCCGGGCGGCACGATCGTGGTGCATGCCTATCGCCAGCTCCACGGCAACATCTACTCGCTGGGCTACCGCGTCGCGGGGTTTGCCTATTCCTGCGACCTCTCGGGCATTCCGCCGGAGTCCCGGCCGGCCGTCTCGGGGCTCGACTTCTGGGTCATCGACGCGCTGCGGCCGCTGCCGCACCCGAGCCATCTGAGCCTGCCGGAATCGCTGGCGCTGATTGCCGAGCAGCAGCCGCGACAGGCCATCCTCACGAACCTCCACGTCGATCTCGACTACGCGGCGCTCGAAGCGCAGACGCCGGAAAACGTCACGCCGGCCTTCGATGGCATGCGCATCGACGTTACCGGCGGCCGCATTCTCAACCGCTGACGCAGGATCTCGCCCTGAGCCTGTCGAAGGGCGAGGTCCGGAACCGAGCCGTGCCTCTGCCGGCAATTTCCGTGGCCGCGAATCGCCTCATGATGAGTCCCGGTACCTGGCAGATCCTGCAGACCTCATGGTTCGACAGGCTCACCATGAGGGGCTGTGCGCCAGGACTGCGGAACCGGAAGGCGGGCTGCCTCATGGTTCGACAGGCTCACCATGAGGGGTTTTCGCAAGACCTCACCTCAGGCGCACACACCCACCAGGACCTCACCCTGAGCCTGTCGAAGGGCGAGGTCCGGCAACCGAGCACGCTGCCGCACACGGCCAGACCCGGCCATCCTGGGCCGCGGCGTCACTCCGCTTCTCGTACATCCGGTAGTTCCATAATATATCTTATGCGAATGACGAATCGGGTGCGGCGTCCCGCCGACTGCGACCAACGCAGCGCTGCCCTGAGGCCGACCACTTCGCCCCCACCGCGACAAAAGCCCCCGCGTTCAGCCCGCCGCAGTTGGGTTCCACTGCCGTCTCGGCTATCGTGACCGCGACCTCCCTCCTCATGAGACCGCCCCCCATGCAGCCTTCCCGAGACCTCTCTCGCCTGATCGAAATCATGGCCCGGCTGCGGGATCCCGTGGGCGGGTGCCCGTGGGACCTCGAGCAGGATTTCTCGACCATCAGGAACTACACCATCGAAGAGGCATACGAGGTCGCCGACGCGATCGAGCGCGAGGATTTCGAGGACCTGCGCGATGAGCTCGGCGATCTCCTGCTGCAGCCGGTCTACCACGCGCAGATGGCTTCCGAGCGCGGGCTCTTCGACATCGGCGACGTGATCGAGGCGGTGACCACGAAGATGATCCGCCGCCATCCGCACGTGTTTGGGCCGGATGCGGCCGGCGATGCCGCGGCCGCAACCGCGAGGTGGGACGCGATCAAGGCCGACGAGCGCGCCGGCAAGGCCGCGCGCCGGCCGGCGAATGCCCCGCCCCCGTCGCTGCTCGACGACGTGCCGCACGTGCTGCCGGCCCTGGCCCGGGCGGAAAAGCTGAC
>DASZTU010000384.1:0-7147 GCA_035547975.1 Devosiaceae bacterium
GCCAGCAGCACGCGCGGGCGGGCCTTGGGCGGGCAGAATGTCTCGGACCCGGCCAGTGCCGCATCCGCCGTGGTCTCGCTCATGGTCTTCCCCTGCCGTGCCGCCTCTGTCGGCCCGCCAAAGGGGCGGGCGGGGCCGTCACCGGCTGCGCCGCTTCAGCCAGTCTAGCATTTCGGCCACTTCCTTTTCCTGCGCCTTGATGATCTCCTCGGCGAGCCGCCGGTTGGCCGGGTCCTTGCCGTATTTGAGCTCGGCCCGGGCCATCGAAATCGCCCCCTGGTGGTGCGGGATCATGCCGCAGACGAAGGCGACGTCGATGTCGCTCGCCTGCATGCCGACCGCCATGCCGGACTGCATCTCGTCCATGCCGGCCATCAGAGCCTCATGGGCGGCGTCGCTGGACATCTTCATGCCGCCGCCCTCGGCCGGCCTATCCGTTCCCATCTTCATGCCCGCCATGCTGCCGGCGGTGCAGATCGGGGGGAGTGGCGCATGGTCGACGCTCTCCTGCGCCAGAGCGGCGCCGGGAGCGGCGAGCAGCAGGACGGCGGGAAGCATGGCGAGCAGTCGCATCTGAGCGCTCCTTCAACTTATGTCGAGACCGCCATATCGCACGCCAAAGGCCTCTGGGGAACTCATGCCCGCTCGATCCAGAGCGCCATCTCGTTGCCGCCCGGCTCGCGGAAGTGGAAGCGCCGGCCACCCGGGAAGTTGAACTGGGGCCGCGTGATCGTGCCGCCCGCCGCCTCGACCGCCGCCTGCGCGGCGTCAAGATCGTCGGTGCGCATGATGACGAGCGGGGCCGCGGTCGCCTCGGCGGGATCCGACTGGATGCCGACATCGATCCCGGCGTCCTCGATGCCCAGGTAGGTCGGTCCATACTCGACAAAGCGCCATCCGAAAGCCTGTTCGAGAAAGCGCCGGGTTTTCGTTCCGTCCGCGGAAGGGAATTCAAGGTAGTCGATGGTCGCCGTGGCGGGCATGATGGCCGTCTCCCTTGTCGTATGTTCCTGTTTCGTTCTAAACCATGCCGCGACCGGAGGCAACAGGGCGGGGTGGGGCCGGTTGCGGTGCCCGGAGCCGGGTCGGCGCGCTGCGCTGTCGCGCCAGGCGTGGAAAAGGGAACTTTCCTCGCGCCGGTGCATCTTCCTCGTGATGAAGCGAAGGCGCGTTTCGCGGCTGCGGCCGGCCGGGGCCGCGCACAGGGCGAGAGCACCGGCATGAGCGAACGCAGCATTCCGCGCCCCCGATCGCGGATCGGTTTCGCGGCCGTGGTGCTGGCGGTGGCGCTTGCCCTTGCCCTCGTCGCGGGCGGCGCAGTTGCGGTGCTCGGCCTCTTCGATGTCTCGGCCCGGCAAAATCACTCGGCGCCCGTCGCCTGGTTCCTGCACTATGTGATGCGCCGGTCGGTCGCCGCTCACGCGGCAGAGCTGACGCCGCCCAACCTCGACAGTTCGGCCCTGATCCTGCGCGGCGCTCGGCATTTCGCAACCGGCTGCGCCCCCTGCCACGGGGCGCCCGGGCAGCTCGCCTCGCCCATCGCGCGGCAGATGACGCCCACGCCGCCCCCGCTCTACAGTGCCGCGCGCCAGTTCACGCCCGACGAGCTGTTCTGGATCATCCAGAACGGCGTCAAGATGACCGCCATGCCCGGCTGGCCCGCGTCAGATCGCGCCGACGAGGTCTGGGCCATGGTCGCGTTCGTCGAGCAGCTCCCGCGACTCAATACGGAGGCCTATCGGCGACTCGCGGGGGATACGGCCGGGGAGGGATTTCTCGGCCCATCGCCCGGCGGCGGGTCTGGTCCGGGGGGCTTCGACGCCGCCCCTTGCGCCCGCTGCCACGGCCCGGGCGGGGAGGGACGGGAGGGTGCCTTTCCGCAGATCGCGGGCCTTCCGGCGCCCTATATCGCCGCCTCGCTCCGGGCGTTTCGCGACGGCGACCGGCACAGCGGCTTCATGCAGCCGATTGCCGCGGCCATGGACGATGCCGCGATCGAGGCGGCGGCCCGCTATTATTCGCAGTTGCCCCGCAAGTCCGTCGCGGGGCCCCCGGCGAACCAGGAAACGCTGGCCCGGGGTGCGGCGGTGTTCGATGGGAAGGCGTCGAACCAGCAGGCCCCGGCGTGCACGGGTTGCCATGCGGGCGGCGGTACTGCCGCGATTCCCGATCTGCGCGGCCAGCCGGCGGACTACCTGCTGACCCAGCTCCAACTCCTGGCGGGCGGCGAGCGCGGCGGACCCGAGCCGGGGCGCGAAACGATGGCGCGGGCGCACGGGCTCGCGGCCGACGACATGCGGGCCGTCGCCGCCTACCTCGCCTCGCTCCCGCCGTAGATCACCCTATTCGGTTCGGGGCGTCGCGCCGCCGGGCCGTCGCCGGACCGGGTGGCAGGTTTTTTCGCGAAAGTGTCGATTCGTGCGAGGCCGGTTCGTCGCGGAGTCAGAGCGCCGGCATCGGCCAGCGCCGCAACCGATACAGGAGACCTGCCATGACTTCCCCGTTCCTGGGCCGCGTCGCCCCCCTCGTTGGCCGCGTCATCTTCGCCGCCGTGTTCGCGCTGGCGATGGCGTTCAAGTTCATGGACGTCGGCGCGACCGCCGGCTACATCGCCTCGATCGGCTTTCCGGCGCCGTTGTTCTTCGCCTGGGTCGCGGCATTCTTCGAGCTCGGCCTCGTCGTCTGCTTCCTCAGCGGCGCATTTTTTCGCGAGGCGGCGGTCGCCGCAGCCGCCTACGTGCTCTTCCTCGCCCTCGCGTTCCACGGCCCGGCACACTGGGCGGCCAACCAGGTCGAATTCGGCTTCTTCGTCGACCATTTCACCTTCATTGCGGGACTGCTGTTCGCGGCGGCGCACGGCCCCGGCGACGTCCTGGCGGTGCACCTGCGGCTGATCGGCGGGCGCAACGGCCTTTTCGCCGCCCGGGCCTGAGCCGAAGGCGCCGCCGCGGCGGGTCAGGCCCGCCGTGACGGCGTATCCCGCCACTGCGCGGGCGACGTCCCGACGTGCCGCGCAAAGGCGCGGCTGAAGGCGGCCTCGGAGCCGTACCCCACCTCTTCGGCCACTGCCGCGAGCTTGAGGTGGGTGCTGCGCAGAAGCTCGGCCGCGAGCTGCATCCGCCATTCGATCAGGTAGTGGATCGGCGACTTGCCGAGCAGCGCGCGAAAGCGGTCCCCCAGCACCGAGCGTGAGGTGTGGGCAAGGCGCGCCAGCTCCTCGGCGGTCCAGTCGCGCGCCGGCTCGTCATGGATCAGCTTGAGGGCCCGGCCGACGACGGGATCGGTGGCGGCGGCGAGCCAGCCCTGGCGGGCAACGTTGGTTTCGGCATGGAGGCGCAGCGCCTCCAGCAACAGCACTTCCGGCACCCGCACCAGCAACGCCGCCCCGCCCGGCTTTTCACTCTGTTCGCAGGCATAGCCGATGCAGGCCTCGAGCAGTTCGGCGGCGTAACCCGTCGGGCGGACCTTGAAGACGGGCGGCAGGTGGCGGAGCAGGCTCTCGAACAGCATTTCGTCGCAGCGGAAATAGCCGCAGATCATCGACAGCGGGGCGCCGCCCCCGCCGCAGCGCAGCGTGGGGATGCCCGACCAGGGTTGCGGCGGCAGGACCTCGGCGATGGGTACAACCGAGCGATAGTCGTGCGTTCCGACCTGATGCGGATCGCTGTGCGCCAGCACGACGAGGTCGCCCGCTTCCACGGCGAGCCTGGTCGAGCCCGCGGCGATCCAGCCGGTCCCCTGCCGGACGACATGGAAGATCAGCAGGCGCCGGGCATCCGGCGCGAGGAGGTCGAGCAGGTCGCAATGACCGGGGGAAGAAAACGCCCAGGGCGACGTGTATTCGCCACGCAGAAACAGCGCACCCGACAAACGCACGCGGTCCAGCACATCGGCCAGCAGGTCAAAATTGCTCCCGCCCGAGGTCAGTCCCGGCGTTCCGGCAAGCTCTTCCGGTGTATCGATCATGGTCATCTGCGATAGCCCAAGTAAATGGTTGCCCCCACCGCGGGCGAGCTTTTCCCGCGGTCCAACCACATCCGTCAATACGAGGAATCCATGCAAAGACAGACAATCAGCGGGAATAGAATGCCACTCGATGGCGTTCGCGCGGAGGGCGGCAATGTCCCAAGGCGCACCCGGCCCATGGTCCCGGTCTGGGTGGGGGGAGTGATGCTGGCGCCGCTCCTGGCCTTGCCGGCCGTCGCGCACGATACCGGCGCCATGGTGGACGGTGCCAATCCGCTCGCCGCCAAGGTGCGCGCGGTCGACGCGCGCTTCGCCGACGTGGCCCAGGCCACCAAGGAGGGCTATGCCCCCATTCCCTGCGTCTCCGGCATCGACGGCGGTGCCATGGGGATCCACTACGTCAGCATGGACCTGATCAACGATGAGAAGGTCGATGTCGCGCATCCCGAAGCGGTGCTCTACGAGCCCGGCAAGGACGGCAAGCTGACGCTGGTCGCGGTCGAGTACATCACCGGCAAAGGGCCGGCCCAACTAGACGGGCATCTCTTCAGCTTTACCAATGCGCCCAATCGCTACGGCCTGCCGGCGTTCTACGAACTCCATGTCTGGGCGTGGCGCCCCAACCCCACCGGCACCTTTGCCGACATGAACCCCAACGTCTCGTGCGACGCGGCACCCGCCCCGGCCGGGATGTAATTCGACGAACAACAGAAGGATTTGAGTATGAGCATGAAGCGCTATGTCATCGAACGGGAGGTTCCCGGGATCGGCGGAAACGATGCCGCGGGCCTTGCCGACGTCGCCAAGACCTCCAACGCCGCCCTCAACAAGCTGCCCGGGCGCGTGCACTGGGAACACTCATATGTTGCGGGCGACAAGACGTTCTGCGTCTATCTCGCCGAGGACGAGGCGGCGATCCGTGAGCACGCCCGGCTGAGCGGGTTCCCGGCCAACAGGATCACGCCGGTTGTGGCGATCGTCGATCCGAGCAACGAGCGGTAGTTCCGCCGCTCGTGATGGGGGCCGGCGGCACAGCCGGCCCTTCCTTCCAGACTGAGGCGCGGACGGGTACTCACCCGAGGCGCAGGCCGTGCTTTTCGGCGAGGACCGGCACGCTCCCGAAATCGATGTCGAGGTCGTAGCGGGCGGCGACCGCCATGATGGCCTCGTGGTTGCCGCTGAGATCGGTCAGAAGCGGCGCCATGTCCCGGAAATAGTTCTCGAAGCCCGCGGGTGAGATGATCTCGAGGAGCCGCGCGGGTTCGTCCCCGGCATTCCAGAAGGCATGCGGGACCGCCCTTGGCTTGAAGACGAGATCGCCCGGCCCGGCGGTGAGGACGGTGTCGCCCAGCTGGAGGCCGATGCGACCCTCGAGCACATAGGAATACTCGTCCTCGTTGCGGTGCGTGTGGAGTGGGGAGCCGAGGGCCCGGGCGGGCAGGGGGTGCTCGACGAGGCTGAAGGCGCCACCCGTGCGCTTGCCCTCGATCATGAAGCGAACCCCCAGTGCGAGCAGTTGGACCATTTGCCCCTCGTCCGGACCGAGGACGTGCCGAAGATGCTGTTCCATGGTGTTCTCCTTTCACCTTACATGTTGTAAGGTGATCAAGCGCACGAGATCGGCGCCTTGTCAACTTTGAACTTACACAATGTCAGATGAAAATAAGCGGCCCTACGCCCTCAAGGTGCGGGGCGAGCGAATGGCGGAAACGCGGCGACGCATCATCGAGGCAACGGTCGAGTTGCATCGGACCGTCGGCCCCGCCTTCACCGAGATTGCCGAAATCGCGCGCCGGGCGGGGGTGCAGCGGGTGACCGTCTATAGTCACTTCCCGGACGAGAGCGCGCTGATCGGCGCCTGCTCGGCGCATTGGCGGGCCTTGCACCCGGCGCCCGACCCGGCGCGCTGGCTCGCCTTGCCCGAGCAGGAGAGGGTCGGCGCCGTGCTCGCCGACCTTTACCGCTGGTTCCGGGAAACCGAGCCCATGACGGCGAACGTTTTGCGCGACAAGGAGCACCTCCCGGCGTTGCGGGAGATCATCGAGGCGGGCCTCGGGCGGTATCTGGGAAACGTCCGCGCCCTGCTGCTCGAAGCGCTCCATCCGGCGGAGGGGGTTCGTGACGCGGTTGCGGCGGCGCTCGATGTGGCGCTCGCGTTCCCGACGTGGCGCGCGCTCTCGACGCTCGGTGACGAGCGGGCGGCGGCGCTGGCGGCGCGCTTCGTTGCGCAGGCGGTGGAGGCGGACGAGGAGCCTCCGACGCGGCCCTCATCCCGGAAAGGCGGCCGGCGTCCGCGCCTCGGGACGTAACCTCGAAGGGGCCGAATTTCGTGAACAAAAGCGGCCGGGATGGCTCCCGGCCATTTTCCTGCCCCCTTGAGCGGGTTTTCCCCTCTTCAGAGCTTGGGTGACAGGTGGGGATCGCGATGCCTTCGGCATGGCGGCCGCGCAGGGGGTCGGCACGGCAGTGCCGGCGCGCTCTCCTGCAAGCATTTGCTTAACCAAGTTTGTCCATTTTGAAGCAAAGGCCACCCGTCCGGGTTGCCGGCGGCCGGTGCAGCCATGCCTTTCGACCGCCGCAGGCGGCTGGGGGGCACCGACGAAGAGTGATGTAGTATGGCGTTAGCGAGTACGTGGGACGAGGGCTTCGTTGCCGGGTCGTTCTGGCCCGAGAACCGGCGGCGGGGGGCACGATGGCGAGGACTCCTGATGGGCACGGGGCTCGTGTGCTGCGTCGCTGCAGGGGCCTACGGGCTCTACTCGCCGGCGCTTTGGTCGCTGCGCACCGCGCCGACCGCTTCCCTCAATGCGCAGGCCGAGCGGCCGGTTCCCCCGTCCGCCAAGCCGCTGCCGCCGCTGCAGCAGAACGCCGTCGCCTTCCTCAAAGACTCGCTGCCACTCGCGGGCCGCTGCGAGCAGGGCTGTTCGCCGCGCCTGGCCGAGATCGAGGTGGCCCGTCTGGCGGGCGGCTTCGGCACAGGTGGCGCGGCCGCGGCGCGGCCGCTCCAGTCGAGCTTTGCACCGCCGATGGCGACCGAGCCGCCCGGCCAGCCTCCGGCCGCCGCCGCAGTCGTCTCCGCCGAGCCCGAGTCCGCGCCTCAACCCGTCGCCGAGCCGGTCGTGCCCGCGCCGATCCGCATCGCGCCTTCGGTCGTGGTCCCGTTGCCGACGGCGTCCGAAAT
>DASZTU010000385.1:0-2432 GCA_035547975.1 Devosiaceae bacterium
AAGCTGCCGCCGTTCATCGTGACGCTCGGCACGTGGAGTGTTTATGCGGCGCTCGTGATCTTCGTCTCCCACTCGGAGACGGTGCGGTCGCAGGACATCCAGGCGATCGCGCCCTTCCTGCAGGCGACAGGCAACATCATCCGGCTCGGAGGTGGCGCCGTGCTGACGTACGGCGCGATCCTGATGATCGTGATCGCCATCGTGATGTGGTACATCCTGTCGCGCACGGCCTTTGGCCGGCACATCTACGCGACCGGCGACGATCCCGAATCGGCGCGGCTCGCCGGCATCAACACGCGCAACACCCTCATTGCCGTCTACACCATCGCGGGGTTCATCTGCGCGGTGGCCGGCTGGATCACCATCGGGCGCATCGGCGCCGCGTCCCCGCTCGCCGGGCAGGACGCCAATCTCGACGCCATTACGGCCGTGGTGATCGGGGGCACCTCGCTCTTCGGCGGGCGTGGCACGATTATCGGCACGCTCTTCGGGGCGCTGATCGTGGGCGTCTTCCGCAACGGTCTGGCGCTCGCCGGGCTCGACTCGCTCTGGCAGGAGTTCACGGTCGGCATCCTCATCATCGTCGCGGTCACCATCGACCAGTGGATCAGGAAGATTTCCGCATGAGCGAGCAGGACAACGAGCAGCCGATCCTCAGGGCCCGGGGCCTCAACAAGCGCTACGGGCGCGTCGTTGCGCTCGACAACGCGGATTTCGACCTCGACCGCAACGAGATCCTGGCGGTGATCGGCGACAACGGCGCCGGCAAGTCGACGCTCATCAAGGCCTTGTGCGGGGCGGTCATTCCCGATTCCGGCACCATCGAGCTCGATGGCCGTGCGGTGCATTTCAAATCGCCCATGGAAGCCCGGCTCGCGGGGATCGAAACGGTCTACCAGAACCTCGCCCTCTCGCCGGCGCTCTCCATCGCCGACAACCTGTTTCTCGGCCGGGAAATGCGGCGGCAGGATTTCATCGGGCGCCTCTTTCGCACTCTCGACCGATCGTCGATGAACCGCATTGCGCGGGAGAAACTCTCCGAGCTCGGCCTGTTGACGATCCAGAACATCAACCAGTCGGTCGAAACGCTCTCGGGCGGGCAGCGGCAGGGCGTGGCCGTGGCGCGCGCCGCCGCGTTCGGCAGCCGGGTGGTGATCATGGACGAGCCGACGGCGGCGCTCGGCGTCAAGGAGAGCCGGCGCGTGCTCGAACTGATGCTCGACGTCAAGCGGCGCGGCCTCCCCATCGTGCTCATCTCCCACAACATGCCGCACGTCTTCGAGGTCGCGGACCGGATTCACATCCACCGCCTCGGCCGGCGAATTGCCGTCATCCGGCCGAAGGACTATTCGATGTCCGACGCGGTGGCGATCATGACCGGTGCCATGAAGCCTCCCGAAGCCGGGGCCGCGGCCCCCAAGCACCACTACACCGTCGGCGAGGAAGTGCCTCAACAACAATGAATCAGATTGCCCTGGTGCTGGAGAAGCAGCACGAGCTTGCGCTGCGCGAAATCGACCTGCCGACCGAAGTCGGGCCAGGCATGGTCAAGATCAAGATTCATACGGTCGGCGTGTGCGGGTCCGACGTCCACTACTACACGCACGGCAAGATCGGGCCGTTCGTGGTGAACGCGCCGATGGTGCTCGGCCACGAGGCGGCGGGAACCATCGTCCAGGTGGGGGAGGGGGTTACCCATCTCAAGGTGGGTGACCGGGTGTGCATGGAGCCGGGCATCCCCGATCCCAATTCGAAGGCGAGCCGGCTCGGCATGTACAATGTCGATCCTGCCGTGACCTTCTGGGCAACGCCGCCGATCCACGGCGTGCTCACCCCGTATGTGGTGCACCCCGCCAATTACACCTTCAAGCTCCCCGACAATGTGAGCTTTGCCGAAGGCGCCATGGTCGAGCCCTTCGCGGTCGGCATGCAGGCGGCGACCAAGGCGCAGATCAAGCCCGGCGACACGGCGGTGGTGCTGGGCGCGGGGCCGATCGGCACCATGGTCGCGATCGCGGCACTTGCGGGCGGCTGTGCACGGGCGATCGTCGCCGACCTCGCACAGCCAAAGCTCGACATTGCGGCCCGCTACCAGGGCGTGATCCCGGTCAACATCCGCGAGACCAACCTCGTCGAGGAGGTCAAGTGGCTGACGGACGACTGGGGCGCGGATGTCGTTTTCGAATGCTCGGGTTCGCCCAAGGCGTGGGAGACCATCCTCGAGTTGCCGCGCCCCGGGGGCACCATCGTCGTCGTCGGCCTGCCGGTCGAGCCCGCGCCGTTCGACGTCGCGACGGCCTCGACGAAGGAGGTTCGCATCGAGACGGTGTTTCGGTATGCGCACCAGTACGAGCGGGCGATCGCGCTCTTTGCCTCGGGCAAGGTGGACCTCAAGCCGCTGATTTCCGAGACCTTCGCCTTCAAGGATTCGA
>DASZTU010000386.1:0-8167 GCA_035547975.1 Devosiaceae bacterium
TCGAAGGCCCTCAAGACGATCCGGCAGATCCGCGCCGGCCGGTGCTGGGTCAACGGCACGCGGGAGGGCTTTGCCGAAATGCCGATCGGCGGCTATCGCCAGAGCGGGCAGGGCCGGGAGCTCGGCCGCAAGGGATTTGACGAATATTCCGAGCTCAAGACCATCTGGGTCAATCTCGGCGTCGCCGAACCCTGGCCACCCGCCAGAGGGTAGCCGCGGCCGCGCCGACGAAGCCGATCAGTCCTCCTTCGCCCAGCTGATGGGCTGCGGCTCGCGGAACATGAAACGCTCGAGATGCCGGGCGATCACCGACTCGAGGCGGGCAAGGTCGCCCTCGTTTTCGGCTGCCGCGCGGATCGTCAGCACGCCATTTTCGGCCGTGAGCTCGCAGACGCCCATGGGGAACTCAACCCGGCCGGTCAGGTAGCCCTCCGACCAGCTGGCAGGGACGCGATGGGCGAAATGCTTGCAGAGCTGGCCAAGGTAGCGCGGCGCGGAATCCGTGGAGACGCGGGCGCTGGACGTCAGGGGCAGAGGGCTCGTTTCCATGCGTGAGATATATCGCACGGCATATCGTCTGAAAAGAGAGGCGGCGTCGCCCCGGCCCTATTGGAATGCCGTTTCCGCAAAGCTGCGCAGCTTTCGCGAGTGGAGCCGCTCCGGCGGCTGGTCGCGCAGGATCTCCATGGCGCGCAGGCCGATCAGCAGGTGCTGGTTGACCTGCGTCTGGTAGAACTCGGACGCCATGCCCGGCAGCTTGAGCTCCCCGTGCAGCGGCTTGTCCGATACGCACAGCAGCGTGCCGTAGGGGACGCGGAAGCGGAAGCCGTTGGCGGCGATCGTCGCCGACTCCATGTCGAGGGCGACCGCGCGCGACTGGCTCAGGCGCTGCGTGATCTCCTTCTGGTCGCGCAGCTCCCAGTTGCGGTTGTCGAAACTCGCGACCGTGCCGGTGCGCATGACGCGCTTGACGCCGAGGCCCTGGAGCTTGGTCACCTCGGCCACCGCCTGCTCGAGCGCGACCTGCACTTCGGCGAGCGCCGGGATGGGGACAGAGAGCGGCAGGTCGGCATCGAGCACGTGATCCTCCCGCACATAGGCGTGGGCAAGCACGTAGTCCCCGAGCTCCTGCGAGTTCCGCAGGCCCGCGCAGTGCCCCAGCATCAGCCAGACGTGCGGGCGCAGCACCGCGATATGGTCGGTGATCGTCTTGGCGTTGGAGGGACCGACGCCGATGTTGACCATCGTGATGCCGCGGCCGCGCGGCATCGTCAGGTGGTAGGCCGGCATCTGCGGCAGGCGGGGCGGTTCGTGGCCGGTCGTGCCGCCTCCGACCCGCTTGTTGCGCGTCACGACGTTGCCCGGCTCGACGAATGAATCGTAGGCCGGGTGGCCGTCGGCCATGTACTCGTGCGCAACGCGCCGGAATTCGTCGATGTAGAAGTGATAGTTCGTGAAGATCACGAAGTTCTGGAAATACTGCGCGTCGGTGCCGGTGTAGTGGCTGAGGCGGAAGAGCGAATAGTCGATGCGCGGCGCCGTGAAGGTCGCGAGGGGGTAGGGGCCGCCCTGCGGTGGAATGAAGGTGCCGTTGGCGATCTCGTCATCGGTGAAGGCGAGGTCGGGCGTATCGAAAATGTCGCGCAGGGGCACGTTGAGGGCATTGATCGCGGCACCCTCGAGCCGCTCGTTCGGCGCGACCGCGAAATGCACCGGTATGGGGGTCTGGGACTCCCGGATTTCGATCGTGCCGCCGTGGTTGCCGAGGATGATCTCGAAATTTTCGAGCAGGTAGTTGTGGAAGAGCCGCGGCGCGGTGAGCGTCGTGCGGTAGACCCCCGGCGAATGCAGCGATCCGTAGGGCAGGGTCGAGTCGACCTTGGCGTAGCTCGTCGAGGTGACCTGCGCCTGCGGGTAGAAGGCGCGCACCTTGCCGGCCGGTATCTTGCCGCGGGCGAGTTCCTGCAGGTGCCCGCGAATGAACCCCGTCGAGCGATCGTAGATCTCCGTCACATAGGCGACGGCCTCGGCGGGATCCGTGAAGGCCTTCGGCGGCAGGGGCTCCGGGCTGATGATATCCATGGCAAAATCTCCGAGCCGGCGTCCCCGGCTCGGGCACGCAATATCACCTTTGAGTGATGGGGCTTTTCCTGCCGCAAAGACATCCCATCTTCAATAGCGTTCGCTGGATTACTGCAAACGACCCATGCACCGGTGAACCGCGAGACATATTCGACCGCCGTCCCCCAAGCCCTCAACTGCGCGGTCGATGGTCTCCAGGGCTGCAATGCTGCGACGCATTGCAGCCCTTTTTCTTTGGCCGCCGCGGGCCGCGTCCGGCTGCCCCGTACCGCCCACTGGTCCGAGGTCGTCGACAAGATCGTGATCCGAACGGGTCTCGTTTTGAACGGGCGCGTGGCAACCGAAGGCCCTATATACCCAAGCAGAAGCAACACCGCCGCTCACGCCCGACTGGCGTGCAGGAAGGCGGCCTTACGACAGGAGCCCGATCGATGGACGCCAAGATGTACAAGGTGACCCATACCGACGCCGAGTGGCGCAAGATCCTGACCCCGGAGCAGTATCAGGTGATGCGCCAGCACGGCACCGAGCGGCCCGGCAGCTGCGCCCTGCTGCACGAGCATCGCTCCGGCAGCTTTGCCTGCGCGGGATGCGGCACGCCGCTCTTCCGGTCGACCCTGAAATTCGAGAGCGGGACGGGCTGGCCGAGCTTCAACGACCCGATCCCCGGCGCAGTGGAAACGTCGACCGATCGCAGCTACGGCATGGTGCGGACCGAGGTGCATTGCGCGACCTGCGGCAGCCATCTCGGGCACGTCTTCCCCGACGGGCCGCCGCCCACGGGCCTGCGCTACTGCATCAACGGGGTCGCGCTCAACTTTGAGCCGGCCGACGCGAACTAACCGGCCCTTGCGGCAGAGAATCCCCTTGTCAACGACGGAGCGTCGCGCGAGAAACCGCGCGGCGCTCCTCGCCATCTCGCCTTGGGATTCTCCTCATGACCATTTCGATCTACGCGGCGACCGTGCCGCTTCTGACTCGTCAACTCACGAGCCTGCTCGGCGTCCTCGAGAAAGCCGAGGCCTATGCCGCCGAACGAAAGTTCAGCCCCGACAATTTCGTCGAGGCGCGGCTCGCCCCCGACATGCACCCCCTGAAGTTCCAGATTCAGAGCGCGTCCGACCACGCCAAGTTCATCGTTTCGCGCCTTTCCGGCCGGCAGCCGCCATCGTGGCCGGATGACGAAAAAACCTTCGCCGAGCTCAAGGCCCGCCTGACGAAGGCCCTCGACTACGTCAAGGGGTTTACCGAGGCGGACATCAAGGGCGGCGACGACCGCGAGGTGACCATCCGCGTCTCCGGCCAGGAACGTCAGGTCAAGGGCGAGAACTATTTCCTGTTCCGCGCCCTTCCCAACTTCTATTTCCACGTCACGACCGCCTACGACATCCTGCGCCATGGCGGCGTGCCGGTCGGAAAGGGAGATTTCCTCCCCCGGCTGGGTGACTGACCGCAATTGACAGCTGCGGCCGCAAAAGGCCATGCAGGTCGCCGACGTTTTTGTGACGGGTGAGCCGTGCCGCAGCTCTCTTTCGTGATCCCCGCCTATAACGAGGAGGCCCTGATCGGGCCCTGCCTCCAGTCGGTGCTGGACGAAATCAAGAGGTCGGGCGTCGACGCCGAGGTGGTTGTGGTCAACAACGCCTCGGTCGACCGCACCGCCGAGATCGCGCGCGGTTTCCAGGGCGTGCGGGTGATCGACGAGCCGAAGAAGGGGCTCGTCAACGCCCGGCACGCCGGCTTCGAGAACTCGACCGGGGAACTCGTCGCCAATATCGACAGCGACACCCTGGTCCCCGAGGGGTGGCTGACGACGGTCGTGGAGTCGTTTGCCCGCGACCCGAAGCTCGTCTGCCTCACCGGGCCCTACATCTATTACGACCTCTCCGCCTGGAACCGGTTCCTGGTCCGCCTCTTCTACGGCGTCACCTGGCTGATCTACTTCGTCAACCACTACGTGCTGCGCGTCGGTTCGGTCGTGCAGGGCGGCAATTTCGTTTTCAAGCGCAGCGCCTGGCTTTCGGTGGGCGGGTATGACCGCACCATCGCCTTCTTCGGCGAGGACACGGACGTCGCCGTGCGGCTGAGCAAGGTCGGCAAGGTCAAGTGGACGTGGAAGCTGCCGATGAAGACCTCCGGGCGCCGCCTCGAGCAGGAGGGCGTGATCAAAACGGCCGGGACCTACACCCTCAACTTCTTCTGGGTTACCTTCCGCGGCAAACCGGCGACCACCGAATACACCGACATCCGGCCGAAATAGCCGCGCTCAGGCGGCGCGCCGCCGGGCCGCGACGAACGTCGTCTGCAGCGGGACCCGCGCCGGCTCGCCGAAGGCACGCCGGAACGCCGTCTCGATCGCCTTCATGATGCGGTTGGCGGCCTCCTCGCCGCCGCGCGCCCTGATCTGGTCGGCGACCGGGTTGCCGAGCACATAGCCCCTCGCAAACGAGGCGAGGTCCACCCCGGTCTTTTCCAGCCGCACCACGTCGGCCGAGAGGTCGTCGAACCCGGCCGCGATGAGGGGAGCCTTGGCCTCCTCGAAGGTGTAGGAGAAGGGTATCCGCAAGAACTGCGGCGGATCGTCGGGGAAAAGGTCCGTGACCGCTTCGTACGCCAGCCGCCCCGTCGGGTTCAGGGCGTGCGAATCCCAGATGCTGAACAGGTACCAGCCACCCGGGCGCAGCACCCGGTAGGCCTCGCGAAAGGCCTGCCGCTTGTCCGGATAGAACATCACCCCGAACTGCGACACGACGACGTCGAACGCCCCGTCGGGGAAGGGAAGCTCGAGCGCATTGGCGGGCGCGAACGTGACGTTCTCATCGGCTCGGCACTTGGCCCGCGCCACCTCGAGCATCGGCGGATTGAGATCGGTGACGGTCAGCGCCGTCGCCGCGGGCAGCTGGTCGCGCAGCGCGCGGCTGACGATGCCGGTGCCGGCGGCCGTTTCGAGCACGCTGTCCGGCCGCAGGGCCGCCACCCGGCGGGCCATCTCCAGCGCGTAGTCGACGAAGATGACGGGCCCGAGATGGCGATCATAGTTCTCGGGAATGGAGCCGACGAAATTCTGTTCGTTGCTGTCCGGCACGGCTGGAGGCTCCTTCGCGCGAGGGTTTCAGGCAGGGAAGCGCATTCGTTCGAGATCGGGCAGCAGGACGACGCTCTCCTGCTCGTTGGGGTCGGTTCGGGCGATCACCGCAACCGCCGGTTCCGTGTCGCTCGCATTGTAGGGAAGGTGCGGCATGTTGGCGGGGATGTAGAGGAACTGTCCCGCCTCGAGGGTGAGGTGCTTTTCGAGCCGTTCGCCGTAATACATGCCCGAGACACCGGAGATGGCGTAGATCGCCGTCTCGTGTCCTTCATGCTTGTGCGCCTTGGCGCGCCCGCCGGGCGGGATCGTCAGCACCTGCAGGTGAATGCCCCGCGCGCCGACCGTCTCCGCCGAAATCGCCGGCTGGTAGGTGAAACCCTGCTTGCCGACGAACGGCTCGCCCGAAACCACGACCTTGCAGTCCGGTTCGACCATCTTTGCGTCCATCTGCCTCTCTCCCCGTCACGGAGAAAGCGAGACTAGCGGGCGCGCGGCCCGGCGTGAAGCCGGTTCAGGTGACCCCGACCTGCGCCGTCGCCTCCGCCACGAGGTCGGCGGGAATGTCGTCGAAGGAGGCGTAATTCAGCGAATAGAGCCGGTAATAGAGGCCCTGCGCCGCCATCAGCTGCTCGTGATTGCCCTGCTCGATGAGCTTGCCGTTCTGCAGCACGATGATGCGGTCGGCCCCGCGGATCGTGGCGAGCCGGTGCGCGATCACCATGCCGGTGCGGCCCTCGAGCAGCTTGGCCAGCGCCTTCTGGATCAGCATTTCGGTGTAGCTGTCGATGGAGGCCGTGGCCTCGTCGAGCACCAGGATTTTTGCGTCCGCCACGATGGCACGGGCGAAGCTCAGCAGCTGCCGCTGGCCGAGCGAGAGGTTCGAGCCGCGCTGCTCGAGCTTGGTCTCGTAGCCCTGGGGCAGGCGCATGATGAACTCGTGCGCCCCCACCGCCTCGCACGCCCGCTCGATCTGCTCGCGGGTCGCATCGAGCTTGTTGTAGCGGATGTTCTCGATCACCGAGCCGGTGAAGAGGAACGGCTCCTGCAGCACCATCGAGACGGCATGACCGAGGGAATCCTGCGTCACGTCGCGAACGTCCTTGCCGCCGACCAGAACCTGGCCCTCCCAGACGTCGTAGAAGCGATGGACGAGCGAGGTGGCCGAGGTCTTGCCGGAGCCGGTCGGGCCGACGAGGGCAACCGTTTCACCGGGGTTCACGCGGAAGCTCACATCCTTGAGGATCGGCTGGCCCGGCACGTAGCCGAAGGTCACGTTCTTGAACTCGATCGAGCCGTCCATGTCGCGGCTCAGCGCTTCGGCGTCGGGCTTGTCCTTGATGTGGATGGGAACGTCCAGAACCTCGATGATCCGCTCGCCCGAGGCCATGGCGCGCTGCATCACCGAGTATTGCAGCGTCAGCGATCGGATCGGGTCGAAGAAGCGCTGGATGTAGAACAGGAACGCCACCATCACGCCGAGGTCGAGGCTCTTGTCCAGGACGAACGAGCCGCCGACGACGATCACCACCGCCATCGCGATGCCGGTCAGCGAGTCGACGATCGGCACCATGATCTGCGCGTACTTGCTGGCCTTGAGATTGGCGGCGAGGTTGTCGTAGGCCTTGTCGTCGTAGAGGTTGTAGTTGACCTCCTGCCGGCCCATCGCCTGGACCGTCCGGACCCCGTGGATGCCTTCGGCCATGGCGCCATTGGCGATGGACGACGTCTCGCGCACCTCGATGAAGGATTCGCGCGCCTTGGGCATCCAGATGAGGCGGACGATGAACAGCGCCGGCATCACGGCGAGGGTCAGCAGCGCCAGGCGCCAGTCGAGCCAGAGCAGCACCCCGACGATCCCGACCAGCAGCACGAAGTCGCCGACCGCGAAGACGGAGGTCTCCATGAACTCCTGCATCGAGTTGACGTCGCCCTGGAGGCGCGACATCAGCCGCCCCGCCTCGGTCTTGTCCATGAAGGAAAGCGACACCTGCTGAAGGTGGCTGAACATCGAGCGGCGCAGATCGGACAGCACCCGCTCGGCGGCGCGGCCGATGACGATCTCCTGCAGCCAGCTCGCCCCGTAGTTGACGAGGGCGATGAAGGCAAAGGCGAGGGCCGCAGCGATCAGCATGGTGCGGTCGGTGCTGCCCACCGTCATGCCGTGGTCGATCGCGTAGCGGATGACCAGCGGGATCGCGAGCTGGGTGAGGGTGAAGGCGAGGACGGCGGCGACCGCGAGAATGATCTGGCCCCGATACGGGGAGACGAAAGCCCAGAGCCGCTTGACCACGGACTGGTCGAAGACCTTGCCGAAGATTTCGTCTTCGTGGCTGACCTGCGAGCCCACGACCGCCTTGGGTGGCCGGTTGCCGATGCCTTCACGGGCTTCCCGGCGGCTGCGCGGGGCCGTCGGGTCCGCCATGCGGGCGGCCATGCTCTCGATGGGCATCAGGCGGCTCCTCTTTGCTGCGCCACCTGGTCGGTCGGCCGCACCTGGAGATCGTAGAGCGCGCGGTAGCGGCCGCCGAGCGCGAGGAGCTCGGCATGCGTGCCCTGCTCGACGATAGAGCCGTTCTCGATGAACAGGATGCGGTCGGCGTGCATCAGCGAGTTCAGCCGGTGCGCGATGATGATGGTGGCCCTGTCCTTCGAGGTGCGGGCGATCGCCGCCTGGATCTTCTGCTCGGTTGCGGCGTCGATCGCGGCCACCGAGTCGTCGAAGACCATGACGTTCGCCTTGAGAATGAGGCTGCGGGCGATGGCGAGGCGCTGTCGCTGTCCGCCCGACAGCGACACGCCGCGCTCGCCGACGAGCGTGTTGTAGGCGGCGGGCAGGCCGACGACGTAGTTGTGCAACTGCGCGGATTCGGCGGCCCGCGAGATGCGCCGCTCGGGCGCCCATGGATCACCATAGGCGACGTTGTTCTCGATCGAGGCGGTGAAGAGGTAGGAGTCCTGCTGCACCACGGCCACGGCCTTGCGCAGCGACTTGAGCGT
>DASZTU010000387.1:0-4441 GCA_035547975.1 Devosiaceae bacterium
CGCTCGAAGGTCTTTTCCAAGCTGGCCCGCGAAATCACCGTGGCGGCCAAGCTGGGCGCCCCCGACCCCGCCTTCAACGCGCGCCTGCGGCTCGCCGTCGCCAATGCGCGCGCGCAGTCGATGCCCAAGGACAACATCGACCGCGCCATCAAGAAGGCCTCGGGTGCCGACGGCGAGAACTACGAGGAAATCCGCTACGAGGGCTATGGCCCGGGCGGGGTGGCGGTAATCGTCGAGGCGCTGACCGACAACCGCAACCGCACGGCCTCCAACGTCCGCTCGATGTTCTCCAAGAACGGCGGCGCCCTGGGCGAGACCAACTCGGTCGGCTTCATGTTCGACCGCGTGGGGGAGATTTTCTATCCCGCCTCCGCCGGCAGCGAGGACAAGGTGATGGAAGCCGCGATCGAGGCCGGCGCCGATGACGTCGAAAGCGACGAGGACGGCCACTGGATCTATACGAGCTTCGAGTCGATGGGCGAGGTCGCCGCCGCCCTCGAAAAGTCACTGGGCGAGCCGGAATCGGTCAAGGCGATCTGGAAGCCGCAGAACACGGTGCCGGTCGACGCCGAAAAGGGCGAAACGCTGATGCGCCTCATCAATGTCCTCGAGGACGATGACGACGTGCAGAACGTCTACGCCAATTTCGACATGACCGACGAGGTCGCGGCCAAGATCTCGGCCTGACCGGCGGAAAACCCGCTTGGGGCGTGGCCCCCAAGCTTGCCCCCTGTTTCGGCGCATGGCTTATTCGGCCCGGGAGGGGAAATGGGCAAGGGGCGGATCGAGGCTTTCTCCGACGGCGTCCTCGCCGTCATCATCACCATCATGGTGCTGGAGCTTCACGCCCCGCACGAAGCGACCTTCTCGTCCCTGCTCGAGGAAGCCCCGCCCTTCCTCGCCTACGTGCTCAGCTTCGTTTACATCGGCATCTACTGGAACAACCACCATCACATGTTCCAGGCGGTCGACCACGTGACGGGCGCCATGCTGTGGGCCAACAACCACCTGCTGTTCTGGCTGTCACTGGTGCCGTTCGCCACCGACTGGATGGGTGAAAACCACTTCGTCTCCAATCCCGTCGCCGCCTACGGCTTCGTGCTGCTGATGTGCGGCGTGGCCTACTTCATTCTTCAGCAGCTCATCATCCGCTCGCAGGGGCCGCATTCGCGCCTCAAGCGGCTGGTCGGCCGGGATTTCAAGGGGCGCTTCTCGCCCCTCTTCTACGCCATCGCCATTGCGCTCGCCTTCGTCGCACCCGCGATCTCGGAAGCCATCTACGTGCTCGTGGCCCTCATGTGGATCATTCCCGACCGCCGCATCGAGGGGCCGCTGGCGCAGGAGCCGCCGGGCGAGCCCGAATAGCCCCTGCTCATGCGGCTTGCCGCGGAGGGTCGCTGGCCACCACCCGGGCGAAGCAGACGCGGTTGCGGCCGCTGTTCTTGGCCGCGTAGAGCCTGCTGTCGGCCAGCCGGTAAAGGTCCTTGAACGCCACGTCCCGGTCGAAGACCGCCCCGCCGATGCTCACGGTGAGACGGCGCGGCATGCCGCCGGGGAGAAACTCGGCGTCGGCGATCGCCTGCCGGATGCGCTCCGCCGCGGCTTCGGCTGTACTTGCGCCGAGGCCCGGCAGAAACACCCCGAATTCCTCGCCACCGAGCCGGCCGACGAGATCGACGGCGCGCACCGCGCCCTTGATGGTCGCAGCAACGAGTTGCAGCGCCTCGTCGCCCCGATCGTGGCCAAAACTGTCGTTGACGCGCTTGAAATGGTCGATGTCGATGACGAGCAGCGCGCCGCCGTGTGCGGGCGCACGACCGGATAGATAGTCGTCGACGAGGCTGGTGAAGGCCCCTCGGTTGAGCAGCGCAGTGAGGCTGTCGGTCGAAGCCGAGAGCGCCAGTTCCCTATGCGCGATGGCGAGATCGCGCAGTTTGCTCGAGAAGAAGTAGAAGGTGGGAATGGCGAGGGCCGTGGGGGTCAGGACGTCGGTGAGGATCGCCCGGAAGCGCTGCGCATCGTCGAGCGTGGTGAAGTTGAATGAATCGAACCAGAGCGCCGCGAGGACACAGCCGAGCGTCCCGCATACCGTCCACAGCACCACGCGGGTTCGGCCGCGAGCGGATAGGTCAAATCGCCGAAACACCAATGAACGCCGGTTTGAGGGGGAATTGACCTCTTAGGTTAGGCCGCTGAACTTACCGTCCGATTGACGGGTGGCTGCAGATTTTATCGAGCCGGAGTGCCTGCTCGTATTCCGGCCCGCGTCAGGCGCCGCCGCTTGCGCCAGGGCCATCGGCACGGCCGGACCGGCGCCGCTGTTCCCTGTGCCGCCGAGTTTGGCTATAGCTCCCCCGACTGTTTCCGGACGATGCGGGGTTTCGCCAATGGCCGCCTTCAAGACTCTCGACGACATGGACCTGCGCGGCAAATGCGTGCTGGTGCGCGCGGACCTCAACGTGCCGGTGGCCGACGGCAAGGTGACAGACGCGACGCGCATCGAACGCATCGTTCCCACCATCCGCGACATCATCAAGGTCGACGGCAAGGCGATCCTGCTGTCGCATTTCGGGCGCCCCAAGAACGGCCCCGACCCGGCGTTTTCCCTCGAGCAGGTGGTGCCCGCGATCGTCGAGGCGACCGGCCATCCGGTCGGCTTCGTCAAGACCGACTGGAACGACGTTTCGGGCGCCAAGCGCGCCATCGATGAGGCCCCTCCCGGCTCGATCCTCGTGCTCGAAAACACCCGCTTCCACCCGGGCGAGGAAAAGAATGACCCCGAGCTCGCCAAGCGCATGGCGAGCCTTGGAGACATATACGTCAACGACGCCTTTTCGGCGGCGCACCGCGCCCATGCTTCGACCGAGGGGGTTGCGCACCTCTTGCCCGCCGCGGCCGGGCGCAGCATGGAAGCCGAACTGCAAGCGCTGGAGAAGGGCCTCGGCAATCCCAAGAAGCCGGTGATCGCGCTGGTCGGCGGCGCCAAGGTCTCCTCAAAAATCGATCTCCTCGAAAACCTCGTGCAGAAGGTCGAGGCGCTGGTGATCGGAGGCGGCATGGCCAACACATTCCTCTACGCGCTCGGGCTCGAGGTCGGAAAATCGCTCTGCGAAAAGGATCTCGCCGACACGGCCAACCGCATCATGGCCAAGGCCGAGCAGGCCGGCTGCAGCGTCATCCTGCCGGTCGACGCCGTGGTCGCGCGGAAATTCGAGGCCAACGCCCCCCACCGCAGCTACGGCATGGACGCCATGGACCCCGAGGGCATGATCCTCGACGTGGGCCCGCAATCGGTCGAGCGCATCAAGGGCGCGGTCGACGATGCCGCAACCCTGGTCTGGAACGGCCCGCTCGGGGCCTTCGAGCTCGAGCCGTTCGATGCAGGCACGGTTGCGGTCGCAAGGCACGTCGCGCGGCGGACCAGGGAGAACCACCTCGTTTCCATCGCCGGGGGCGGCGACACGGTCGCGGCGCTCGCCCAGGCGGGCGTCAAGGACAAGTTCACCTATGTTTCGACCGCCGGCGGCGCGTTCCTCGAATGGATGGAAGGCAAGGAACTGCCCGGCGTAAAAGCGCTGGAGCGCTGAAGGAGCGGCTTGCGACCTGCGCTGCTCAGGCCGTCCCCTGCCCGCCTTGCCCAACTCCAAAAAGGTTCCTCATACCTTTGGCGTAGGCGAAAGGTACAATCGTCCAGCAGCGCCCGAACTCGTTATCCTGCAAGTCAGGACAAGAGGGAGAAACGCTGTTCATGGCTTCGCTCAACGCTGTTGCGCGCCGGCTCGTCGAGCCCGGCACGGGCATTCTGGCCGCCGACGAATCCGAACCCACCATCAGGAAGCGTTTTGACGCGATTGGCCTCGTCTCGACGCCGGAACTGCGCCGCGACTACCGCGAAATGCTGTTCCGCAGCGCCGGCATGAAGCCCTACATCTCGGGCGTCATCCTCACCGAGGAGACCCTGGGGCAATCGGCTGCCAACGGAACCCCGTTCCGCGCCATTCTGGGCGAGGCGGACGTGGTCCTCGGCATCAAGGTCGACAAGGGCACCTTTCCCATGCCGGGCACCGATGGCGAGAAGATCACCGAGGGCCTCGACGGCCTGCGCCAGCGCCTCGCGCACTATGCCACCCTCGGCGCAGGGTTCGCCAAGTGGCGCGCCGTCATCACCATCAACCCGAACTCCCCGACCAAAAACGCCATCCGCGCCAACGCGCACGTCCTCGCCCGCTACGCCATGCTGTGCCAGGAAGCGGGCATCGTGCCGGTGGTCGAGCCGGAAGTCGTCGGCGACGGCGAGCCGGGCGATCACACGATCGAGCGCGACTACGAGGTGACGGTCGAAACGCTCGAGACCGTGTTCCAGGAATTGCGCCTCGCGGGGCTCGATCTTTCCGGCATGCTGCTCAAGCCCAACATGGTGACGCCCGGGCTCAACGCGAGC
>DASZTU010000388.1:0-3420 GCA_035547975.1 Devosiaceae bacterium
ATGCTGCTCCCCGCGGGCGCCTCGTCGGAAGCTGGCCACATGGTCAGGGTGCGTCGCCCCGCCCCGCCGCCCACTTCGATGCCATCCCCAAAACCCCGGATATCCATGCCGACCACCGCCACCAGCAGCCCCGACAACCCCCTCCTCGACGCCTATTCGCTGGCCGTCGCCGACGTTGCCGAACGCCTCGGCCCGGCGGTCTGCGCCGTGACGACGGACGGGCGGGGGCTCGGCTCGGGCGTGGTGATCTCTCCCGACGGGCTCGTCGTCACCAATTCGCACGTCGTCGGCGAAAGCCGCGAGGTGGGCCTGCGCTTCACCGAGGGACGCGATCTCAAGGGCCGCATCCTCGGCATCGACCCCGACACCGACCTCGCCCTCGTCCGGGCGGCGGGCGATGGCCTCGCCGCGGCCCGCCTCGGCAACAGCAGCCGCCTCCGCCGGGGCCAGATCGCGATCGCCATCGGCAACCCGCTCGGCTTCGAATCGACCGTGACGGCGGGCGTCATTTCGGCGCTCGGCCGAACCCTCGCCTCGCCCAGCGGCCGGCCGATCGACGACGTGATCCAGACCGATGCCGCGCTCAATCCCGGCAATTCCGGCGGCGCGCTCGCGGATTCGGCCGGCGATGTCATCGGCATCAACACCGCCATCATCGCCGGCGCCCAGGGCCTCTGCTTCGCGGTCGCGAGCAATACGGTCGAGTTCGTGGTGAGCGAAATCCTCCAGCACGGGGCGGTGCGGCGCGCCTTTCTCGGGGTGAGCGCCGATACCGTTCCCCTCCCCGAGCGGATCGCCGCGGCCGCCGGCATCGCCAGCCGCTCGGCCGTCGTGCTCCACGGCGTCGCGCCGGAGAGCCCGGCCGCTCTCGCGGATGTCCGCGAGGGGGACGTCCTGCTTCAGCTCGACGGGCGCCCGACCACCGATGCCGGCACGCTGCTGCGCATGCTCGATGCCGAAGCCATCGGCCGCCCGATGGCCGCCAAAATCCTGCGGGGCGGGCGGCTTCTGGATCTCACGGTAACGCCGACACGCCGGCCCCCGAGCCGGATTCTCCCCCGTCCGCGCGGCCGCTGAAACAAAACAACCGCTTTGTGCATCCTTTTGTCATTTCATCCATTATAGGTCGCTAGGGCCTCAGGGACATACGGTTAGATGGCACGATTGCACGCGTACGCCGACCTTGGCCGCGAGGAGAGCGAACGAGAGGATCAACTGGAACCCGCCGCCCTGACCGATGAAGGCCGCTTCCGACTGCTCGTGAACGCGCTCGCCGATCACGCCATCGCCATGCTGGACGTGGGTGGGCGGGTTGTGACGTGGAATGCCGGCGCGCGCCGCATCACCGGCTACGCCGACGGGGAGATCGTCGGCCAGCATTTCGCCCGTCTCTTCACCGACGAGGATCGCGCGCTGGGCGAACCGGAGCGCGTCCTCCGCACGGCGACGGAATCGGGGCACTTCGCTTCCGAAGGGTGGCGCCTCCGCAAGGACGGCAGCCGGTTCTGGGCTCACACGGTCATCGACCCCATCCGCGGCGACGACGGCAAGCTGATGGGGTTCGGCATGGTGACACGCGACCTCTCCGAGCGGCATGAGACGCAGCAGGCGCTGCTCGAGAGCGAGCAGCAGTTCCGCCTGCTCGTCCAGAGCGTGGGCGATTACGCCATCTACATGCTCGATGCCGAAGGGCACATCACCAACTGGAATCTCGGGGCCGAGCGCATCAAGGGCTATAGCCCCGACGAGGTGATCGGCCGCCATTTCTCGATGTTTTATACCGACGAGGACCGCGCCGCCGGCCTCCCGGCGTACGCGCTCGCGACCGCCGCCCGCGAAGGCCGGTTCGAGCGGGAGGGCTGGCGCGTCCGGAAGGACGGCACGCGGTTCTGGGCCAATGTGGTCGTCGACCCCATCCGGGATTCCAGCGGCAAGCTCATCGGCTTCGCCAAGGTGACGCGCGACGTCACCGAGCGCATCAACAACCAGCGCGCGCTCGAGCAGGCGCGCGAGGCGTTCTTCCAGTCGCAAAAGCTCGAGGCGATCGGCCAGCTGACCGGCGGCATCGCCCACGACTTCAACAACCTGCTGATGGTGATCAGCGGCAGCCTCGACCTGTTGAGCAAGCGCCTCCCGGAGGATCCGCGCAGCCGCCAGCTGCTCTCGAACGCCATGCTGGGCGCCGAGCGCGGCGCCTCGCTCACCCGCCGCATGCTGGCCTTTGCGCGCCGGGCCGACCTGTCGCGGTCCCCGACCGATCTCAACCAGCTCGTCGAGGGGATGCTCGAGCTGCTGCGGCGTTCGCTCGGCCCCGAGGTCGCGATCGAGACGCGCTTTCCGCCGGACCTTCCCAAGGTCTCGGTCGATCCCAACCAGATCGAACTCGCGATCCTCAACCTTGCCGTCAACGCGCGCGACGCCATGACCACGGCCGGCACGATCGTCATCGGCGCCCGTGCCGAGGAAATCGCCGCCGGCCATGCGACCGCGCTGCCGCCGGGGTCCTATGCCTGCCTCTTCGTCACCGATTCCGGCACCGGCATGGATGAGGAGACGCTGGCGCACGCGACCGAGCCCTTCTTCACCACCAAGGGCGTCGGCAAGGGCACCGGACTCGGGCTTTCCATGGTGCACGGGCTTGCCGAGCAGCTGGGCGGGCGCCTCACCATCAAGAGCCGGCTGGGTCACGGCACGACGGTCGAGATCTGGCTCCCCGCCGCCGAGGAGACCGCCGTCAGCGCCCCCGAGCCGCGGCCGGCCGCACCCGCGCCCGCCCCCGCGACCGACCGGCGGCTCAAGATCCTCGCCGTCGACGATGACGGTCTCGTCCTGATGAACACCACCGGCATGCTCGAGGATATGGGGCACGAGGTGATCGAGGCCGCATCGGGGCGCAAGGCGCTCGAGCTGGTGCACCGCCACCCCGACATCGATCTCGTCATCACCGACCAGGCGATGCCGCAGATGACTGGGCTCCAGCTCGCCGAAGAAGTCCGGGCGCTGCGCCCGCATTTGCCGATCATCATCGCAACCGGCTATGCCGAGCTCCCTCCCGGCAGCAACCATTTCCCAAAACTCGACAAGCCCTTTTTCGAGCGCCAGCTGACCAACGCCATCGCCGCGGCCATGCAGGCCCAGCCGGCCGCGCAGTAGCCGCCCCCCTCCACCTCGCCCCTATGGGGAGAGGTGAAACGCGGAATGGCCACGCCTTTGGCCGCGCCGTGGGTATCCTTCCCCGTTTACGGGGAAGGGGGACCATGCGGAGCATGGGGGAAGCAACGGCCCCCATCGAGATGGAAGCCCCAAACACGGACGGACCTCACCCTGAGCCTGTCGAAGGGCGAGGTCCGGAAAAGGGCCGTGCCCGGACTGCACCTATCTTATTGCTGGTGGCAAAGGCCCCCTCACCCGCCGCTGCGC
>DASZTU010000389.1:0-5596 GCA_035547975.1 Devosiaceae bacterium
TTCCGCAACCGGCTCGACGCGATCATCTCGTTTGCGCCGCTGCCGCCGGCGGTGGTGCGGCGCGTGGTCGAGAAGTTCGTCCTCCAGCTCGAGGGCCAGCTGGCCGAGCGCGGTGTGACGATCGAGCTCACGCCCGAGGCGGCCGAGTGGCTCGCCATCCGCGGCTATGACGAGCGCATGGGTGCGCGGCCCCTGGCCCGCGTCATCCAGGAGCACGTCAAGAAACCGCTGGCCGATCAGGTACTGTTTGGCGAGCTGGTCAATGGCGGGTCTGTGACCGTTGCCGTGGTCGGCGTCGGCCCCGAGGCGAAGCTCGAGCTGATTTCGGTGCCGCCGCGTCCGGCCCGGCCCAAGGCGATCCCGGGTCCGAAGCCGACCAAGAAGAAGGCCGAGGAGCAGAGCTGATCGGGGGACGCCCGACAACGGGCGTCGACCAGTTGAGATTACGAAAGGCCGGGAACACTTCCCGGCCTTTTTGCTGTCGCGTGGCTGTTCTGTCGTTCGGCTTACCTGCCGCTTGGCTCAGCTGCCGCGCGGTGGGCGGCTAGCCTCGCCGCTTGCGGTGCTCGCTCTCCTGGTTGGCGCCGTGTTCCACCGCACGTGCGCCCGTCTCGATGTCATACATCGTCTCCGGCTGTTCGGGGTGGCGCTGGCGGGCCTCCTCGATCGTCTCGTTGACCGGCTCGATATCGGCGGCCTTGGTGTTCTCCTGGCGGTTGATGATGCGCTGCTGCTGTTCGTGCGTCCGCGCGCCCTGGCGGTCGCGGTCATGGCTGGTGGGTGCCGACATGATGGGCTCCTTTCGCTTTCGGGTTCAACGCCGCCGGCGCCGCCGCGTTGCGGAACCGATGCCGGTGCGGCTCGTTCGCCGAGCAGCACGTGAGGAGAATTCCGATGAGCGGCAACAAGCATCCCAAGGGACATCAGCCCAACGACATGGACCTCAAGGCCAACCCCGGCATCGGGCAGGGGCCGGGCATCGACAATGTCCAGTCGACTTTCGAGGACGAGGAGGGCGACAGCACCGTCGAGGGTGACGTGATGAACGACACGACGCCTCAGGGTGGCATCAATCCCAACCAGCGCGGCCGCACCAACCGGTAGGGCCGCCGAATGAGGAGAGTACGATGAGCAAGCACATTCCGCCCGTGCCGCCGGCCGGGCGCAGCCCCATGGGGCCGTCAGGGCCGGAGCGCAGCCCGGTCGATACCGACCACCCCGATCGCCGCGGCCATCGAAACCTCGCCGAGGCGGGCCGGCAGGGCAACATCAACCAGAACACGACCAACCAGGGCTTTCAGCAGGATCGTTGAGATGACCAGCAAGCACACCGAGGCGGCCAACCGCCATCACGGCGGGCCGGGATCGAGCCACCAGCGGGCCGACCTGCCGGACCCGACCGAGGGGCGGGGACCCGCACCCGGCGAGCCGACCAACGGCCGGCAGTCGGACGTATCCGGCGGCGGCGGGGTCCGCGACAGCCACCACACCCACGATGCCCGTGACAAGGGCGGCAAATGAGGAAATCGGTCATGCGCGTGCACGAATTGCGCCAGCAGCTGAAGGACCTCCCCGACGATGCACTGGTGTGCATCGCCGAGGTCAACGAGGCCTTTGCCGCCAACGTCGCGGCCGTTGAAACGGTCGATGACGCCCGGCTCGATGGACAAGCGGCAGAGGGGACGGAAGCAGTGGAACTCGGCCACGGCAAGGAAAAGGCCGTGGTGTTGCGCTGGTAGGCCCGAGAGGGGCGCCAAACCCGGCGGCCTTGGCCGCGCGTCAGGGGCGCCCGCCTGCGGGCGCGGCTTGTGGCGCGCGAACTCGACGCCGCTTGCGCGGAAGATTGCGGGGGGCAGGATTGGGGCGCTCTGTCCTGCCCCCCGAGTACCTTTGAGGCGACGCTGACGACGATGCCTCTTCGAATGGAGCGCCGTCTCTCCTCAAGGTCAGGCTTTCAACCCCTGGACGGGGGCATCGTTGCGCTCGCCGGACCTCAGTCGCCACCCCGTCGGACCTTGGTCGGTGAAGCAGTTTTCGGGGAAACGCCCTTGGCCGCGCCGCGTTTTTTGAACGGGGCCGGAAGGAGTAATCGGTGTTTTCCCTCTGGCGTATCCTCGCGCTTTTGACTCCATTGACAGGAATACCCCCCGCCCAAGCGGCAGAGCTCTGGCATGCCGCGGACGTACACGGATCGGTCTTCGCGCTCGTCGACCGGCAATGGGAGGAGCTACGGGACGGCGACGAGGTCGAGAGCGGCGTCGCGGTGCGGACGCTGCAGGCCGGCCGGGTGCGCCTCATGGGCACGGGGATTTCCGTGCAGCTCGATGCCAATACGGTGATCCGGGGCAGCGGCAATGCCGGGTCCGTCCGCATCGAGCAGTATTCCGGCACCCTGACCCTCGCCGGCGCCAGCAACATGCGCGAGCAACTGGTCACCCCGGCTTTCCTCGCGACCGCCCAGGGGGCGGGCTTCGTTTCCCGCGTCCGGGGGAGCGAAGCGACGCTGTTCGTGACCTCGGGCCGTGTGCCGGTCACCTCGGACGGCCACAACTTCGTGGTTTCGCCCGGACAGGCGGTCTCGATGGCCGCCGGCAGCCCGCCGCGGCTCGACAGTCCGGCGCACCCGGCGCCGCCGGGAGCTGCCGGGCCGGCGGGGGCCGGGCCCGGGTCGCCCGACGGTGGCCCCGGGACGCCTGGCGGTCCGGGCCAGCCGAAGAAAGGACCGGACGCCGGTGGCGGCCCCGGTAACGGTGGCGGCCCCGGCAACGGCGGCGGTCCCGGCAACGGTGGCGGTCCCGGCAACGGGAACGGTGGTGGTCCCGGCAATGGTGGTGGCCCGGGGAATGGTGGCGGACCCGGCAATGGCGGCGGACCCGGCAATGGCGGTGGACCCGGCAACGGTGGCGGACCCGGCAACGGTGGTGGCTCGCCGGCGGCGCGTGCAACGGGTCCGGCCGGACCGCGTTGAAGCTTCACGATTCTTTCGAACCGGTGAGGGCAGGCGTGGCGCTGCGAATAGTTCTTGTCGACGATCATCCGGCCCTGATCCGGGGGCTGGCAACGCTGTTCGAGGGACCGGACCACGAGGTGGTTGGAAGGGGCGATAGCGCCAGGGGACTGATTGAGTTGGTGCGCACTCACCGCCCCGATATGGTCATCACCGATCTCAGCATGCCGGGCGACATCTTCGGCGCGATCGCCGAGGTGACCGGCAGCGGAATCCCGGTCGCGGTCTTTACCGCCTACGCCGATGTCGGGCTCGCCCTGCGCGCGCTCGATGCGGGAGCCCTGGGCTTCGTACTCAAGGGCCGGCCGGCGGACGACCTCTACGAAGCGCTGAGTGCGCTCGAAGCCGGCCGCATGTACGTTTCGCCGGACATTGCCCCAGATATTCTTGCCGCGCTCAAGGACCGCCGCAGCAAAGAGGGAGGCCAGCCCGGCCGGCAGTTCAGCCTGCGGGAGCGCCAGATCATCGACGGACTGCTGCGGGCAAAAACCAACAAGGAGATCGCCCGCGAGCTCAACCTGAGCGAGAAGACGATCAAACACTATATGACCAACCTCATGGCGAAGCTCGGGGCGAAGAACCGCCTCGACGTGGTCCTTGCGGTCCAGGCGGAATGGCCGCCGGAGCGCCTCTCGATCGCTTCCCCCCTGTCCCCCACCGCCCTGGCAGAGTGAGGGCGCGCAACGCCGCTGGACAGGCTTAGATCGGCGCCCCGACCTTTAGCCGCGCGCGGCCGCCTTCGATCGCGAACTCGAGGCGGCCGCCGATCGCGTCGAGGCGCGCCCGCATGCCGTCGAGCCCGAGACGTGGCCGGGGGGCGGCCACGGCGTTCGCGGTTTCCTCACCACAGTCGTTGCTGATCTCGATCTCCACCCAGCCGCCGGCCGCCGCGGCGGAGAGCCGGGCCGTGCCCGGCTGCCCATGGCGGCGGGCATTGGCCAGGCCCTCCTGAACCGTCCGGTAGAGGCAGACCTTGAGATCAGCGGCGCAGTCCGTGGGAAGGGGCGCGAGGCACGTCTCGACCGTTGTGCCCGTCGCCTGCTCGTGCCGCCGAATGGCGAGGGCGATGGTGTCCGCAAGGCTGAGCGTCGAAAGCTCGGGCAGGACCAGGCCGGCCGAAATGTTGCGCAGTTCCGCCATGGCCTGCTGCGCGAGGGCGGTTTCGCCCCCCGCCGGTGATTGCCGGCGCGACAGTTTCAAAATCAGCAGGGTCAGGAGCTGCAACGGGCCGTCGTGGAGGTCCGACCCCACACGGGCGAGGAGCCGCTCATTGGCGACGTTGGCTTCCTGGCGCAGCCTGGCGTTCTGCTCGGCGAGCCGCTCGGAGGTCGCAAGATTTTCCGCCAGCTCGCGCCGCTGGCGGGCGATCGTCCGGCCGGCGCGATCGACGAGCATGAAGAGCGCCGCGATCGCGACCGCCCCGATGGCGGCGCCCGAGGTCCAGGTGCGCCAGCCGGAGCGCCGCTCGAGCTCCATCAGGTCGCCGGCGGAGAAATAGAGCTCTGCCGTCGCCTGGACGGCGCCGCTTGAGCGGTCGTGGATGGGCGTGATGACCTTGAGTACGGTCAAGGAACCCGTCGGGAGCGGCCCGACGGGCGCGAGCCCGAGGTCCACCACTTCGGCGCTGACGCGGCCGGCGCGCGCTGCGGCAAGGGCCTCCGGCGGGCTCGTCGGATCTTCGATGCCGCCCAGGGACTGGTAGAGCAGGGTACCGTCCGGATTGCGCAGCCGGATCTGGATCAGCTTGTTGATGCGGGTGTCGTTGGCGGCCGAGAACACGGTGTCGAGGTCGCTGATGTCCTCCTGCTTCAGCGGACGTCGCGGCCCGATCTCGGCCAATTCGTCGGCGATGAGCACGTCGAGGCTCGCCGCCGCCGTGTCCGCCACTCCCGCCGTGATGCTCCGCGACATTTCCCCAGCGACGAAGTCGGCGAGGAGCGTCAGCGCGACCACGACGATGAGCGTCGCCGACCCCAGAAAGACCAGCTGAAGCGACGGGCGCGGCCAGCCGGCAAGCCGAAGCAGGGGACGGTGAAGACGGGGGAGCGAACGAGGCGGTTGCGCGAAAATGGTTTCCAGCCGGGGTTGGAGTGCTCCGGCAAGAAACGACTGCCCCGCCTCGCCGTTCCCCCGTCTTCTCAGTGGATCGCGTAGGCGGCGAAAAGCGTCACGAGCGACAGGATGTAAAGCGCGGAAAGTGAAGTGATTCGAAGCATTTGATAGACTTCCGAAGGTTCGCCAGGCTCAACGCGAGGCAAGCCGGTTCCGTTGCTGGGACCGAAGTCCGAAAAGCGGCATCATGGTTGACGGGAGCCCCCCGCGTGCGCCGGCAGGCGTGAACCGGCGCCGGTTGGGGACGTTGGGGTTGCCGGGAGGCGCGTGACGTCTATTCCGAGGAGAACCCCAATGAGCATGACCCTGATGAGCCCGGCCTTCGAGGAAGGAGCGCGCATTCCGCAAAAGTACAGCCGCGATGGGGAAAACCTGCTGCCGCCGCTGAAGTGGTCCGGCGCGCCGGACGAAACGAAGAGTTTCGCCCTCATCATCGAGGATCCCGATGCGCCGCAGGGCACGTTTCGGCACCTCGCG
>DASZTU010000390.1:0-2927 GCA_035547975.1 Devosiaceae bacterium
CGAATTCATCACCTCCGGCGAGGAGACCGAGCTCGACAAGACGATGATCGAGCGGCTCGCCGATCCGCTCGTGCACCTCATCCGCAATGCCGTGGACCACGGCCTCGAATCCGCCGCGGAGCGGAGCGCCGCCGGCAAGCCTCAGGTGGGCAAGGTGCGCCTTTCGGCCGTCTATGCCGGGGCGGAGGTCGCCATCTCGGTTTCGGACGACGGGGCGGGGCTCGATGCCCAGCGCATTCGCGCCAAGGCCGAGGAGCAGGGGCTCATCACGCCCGAAACCAAGCTCACTGACCAGGAGCTCCACCAGCTCATCTTCGCGCCCGGCTTTTCAACCGCGTCCGAGATCACCTCGCTCTCCGGCCGCGGGGTCGGCATGGATGTGGTCAAGCGCACGATCGATGGCCTGCGCGGCTCGATCGAGCTGACGACCGAGCGCGGCAAAGGCACGACGGCAACCCTGAGGTTGCCTCTGACGCTCGCCATCATCGAGGGCATGCTGGTGCGGGTCGGCACCGGCCGCTACACCATTCCGCTCTCGGCGGTCGAGGAGTGCGTCGAGCTCCCCGCTGGTGCGGAAGAACCCTCGCGGGGCCGCAGCTTCCTCGATATCCGCGGCAGCCTCGTGCCGTTCCTGCGCCTGCGCGAGATGTTCGGTGCACGTGGGGAGGCCGAGACGCACCAGAAGGTGGTGATCGTCTCCTCCACCGAGGGGCGCATCGGGCTCGTCGTCGACCAGATCATCGGCAACAACCAGACCGTCATCAAGCATCTCTCCAAGCTCCACAGCGGGCTCAAATGGTTCTCCGGCGCGACCATTCTCGGGGACGGAACGGTGGCGCTCATCCTCGACACCGCACACCTCGTCGGTTTCGGGGCGGCGCAGGAGAAGGCGGAACAGAGGGCAGCATGAGCAAGCTCACCACTGGCGCCATGAAGGCGCTCACCCTGCGGCTCGGCGACGAGGTCTTCGCCATCGAGGCCGAAAGCGTGCGCGAAATCCTCGACCTCGTGCCGATCACCGAAGTGCCCAATGCGCCGGCCTTCGTCGGCGGGCTCATCAATGTGCGTGGCCGCGTGGTGCCGCTCGCCGATTTGAGGGTGGTGTTCGGCATGAAGCAGCCCGAGCCCGATCAGGACACGCGGATCGTCGTGCTCGAGACGGAAATCGAAGGGGAGCCGACGGTCGTCGGCATCGTCGCCGACAAGGTGCACGAGGTGACCGACATCGAGGCGGCCTCGGTCGAAGCCGCCCCCCGCGTCGGCATGCGCTGGCGGCCCGAATTCGTGGCCGGCATCGGCAAGCGCAACGGCGATTTCATCATCATCCCGGACCTGGCCCGGGTGTTCGAAATTGAGGGCCGCAGGAGCGCGCCCATGGCAGCAGAAAGAGCAGCGTAATGCGTATCACGATCAAAGCGAAGCTGGCGGCGACCTTTGCCGTCGTGGTGGCGGTCTCGGCGGTGAGCTTGTTCATTGCCATCCAGGACCTGGGCGGCCTCAACAACTCGTTCAACCAGGCGATGGACGAGGGAGTGGCGCGCCTGCTGCTGGCCGAGAACATTCAGGGCGATGCGCTGCAGCTCTCGCGCGACGAGGCGCGCAATGTCCTGTCGAGCGATCCCGCCGAGGACAAGCAGCTCGGCGAGGCCATGACGGCCGAGATCGCCGGCATCAAGGACAAGGCGGCCAAGCTCGCAGCGGAATCGGGCGAGGAGGGCAAGGCCCTCGTCGCGAGGTTCTCGAGCGCCTTCAACGACTACCTCGTCCAGCATGACGAAATCATCAGGCTTGCCGATGCCGGCCAGAATGCGCAGGCCTATGCCTTGGTCACGGGACCGGCGGCCGTCAGCCACAAGCAGATGGACGACGCGCTGGAGCAGCTCCAGCAGCGCGAGCAGACGGTGCTGACCGACCAGCGCACCGCCAACGGCCAGCTTTTCGAGAGTAGCCGCATGCTGCTCATCGGCCTCCTCATCGGTTCGGCCCTGCTCGCCGCGGCCGCCGCAACCTGGATCGTGCTCGGGATCAGCCGCGGCCTCCGCCGCATCGGGCAGGTGCTGGACGCGGTCGCCATCGGCGACCTCGAGCAGAACATCGTCGTCACCTCGAACGACGAGATCAAGGACCTCGTCAATACCGCCAACCGCATGATCGCCAATCTCAAGGAGACGGCCGGCCTCGCCGATCGCGTCGCGAGCGGCGACCTCACGGTGCAGGCGAAGCCCCTCTCCGACAAGGACATGCTCGGCCACGCCCTCAAGCAGATGGTGGAGCGGCTGCGCGACGTGATCAGCGAGGCGGCGAGCTCGGCGCGCAATCTCGCTTCCGGCAGCCAGGAGCTTTCGGCGACGGCGGAGCAGCTGTCGCAGGGAGCGACCGAGCAGGCGTCCTCGACCGAAGAGGCATCGGCCTCGATGGAAGAGATGGCCGCAACTATCAAGCAGTCGGCCGACAATGCCAGCCAGACCGAAAAGATCGCCCGCCAGTCGGCCGCCGACGCCCTGGCCTCGGGCGAGGCGGTGGCGAATGCCGTTTCCGCCATGCAGACCATCGCCGAAAAGATCATGGTGGTCCAGGAGATCGCCCGCCAGACCGACCTCCTCGCCCTCAATGCGGCGGTCGAAGCGGCCCGCGCCGGCGAGCATGGTCGGGGCTTTGCGGTGGTCGCCTCCGAAGTGCGGAAACTCGCCGAGCGCTCGCAGGCCGCCGCGCAGGAGATCTCGACCCTTTCCGGCACCACCGTGAAGGCGGCGCAGTCGGCGGGCGAGATGCTGTCGAAGCTCGTGCCCGACATCCAGCGCACGGCGGAACTGGTGGAAGAAATTTCGGCCGGCAGCCGCGAGCAGAACGCGGGCGCCGCGCAGATCAACACCGCCATCCAGCAGCTCGACAAGGTGACGCAGCAGAACACCTCGGCGGCCGAGGAG
>DASZTU010000391.1:0-2563 GCA_035547975.1 Devosiaceae bacterium
GGCGGCGGCTTTGGCGACCCGCGCGAGCGCGACCGCGCCGCCGTCGCCGAAGACATCCGCAACGGCCTCATCACGCCCGAGGAGGCCGTCGAGATCTACGGCGCCTGAGCGGGCGCGTCTTTGCCGCGGCAACGCAACGGCCGGACGACTCGGTGCCGGGCCGTTGGCGCCGGCTGCGCGGCGAACACCCCCCGCGCACGACGCAGTCCCGCAGGCCGCTGGGGGTAGCGTGAGTTCGGTCTCACCTTCCGAGCAGCGTGGCGGCCGCTTCCGTCCTCACCGGGTCAATGCCCCCCGACCGTGGGCTCGCACAACGAACGGTGGCAGCCGACCGAGCGCCATGCAAGGTCGGGCGGGCGCGCGGCCCCGAGTTCCGGGTCAGCCGCAGCAGCGCGCGAGGCGGGCGTCATTCGGTCACGCCTTGCGAGCAGCGTGGCGGCGGTCGCGTTCCTGCCGGTTGCCTCGGCCGGGCGCCGCAGGATCAACCGTGAGGGTCGCCGGGGAGGTCGTCAGGCGCGCAAGGGACTGGCGGCCACGGTACGCCATCGCGCTTGACAGCCAACACCCCGAAAACCTATGAGGAGCGCGCCTTGCGGGGCCATCCCGCACGTTGCCCGGCGGCCCCGCGCCGCACGGCGGGGGCGGAGTAGCTCAGTTGGTTAGAGCAGCGGAATCATAATCCGTGTGTCGGGGGTTCAAATCCCTCCTCCGCTACCATTGCTCACACTGGCGGAATCAAGCCTGTTGGCGCGTCCGAACCGGCGCGCCCGATGCAGGAAACACGCATTCACCCGGCGCTGACGGACGGGGGAGCGTCAAGCGGAACGCGGCAAGAGGGAGCACGCCGGCGTTGACGCGCCGGGCTCAGTTCATGCAGTCGCTTGGTCCGGCCCCGCTCACTACCCCCGTCCGCGCCCCAACCAACCCGAAGCACGCCCACAAGCACCGCCCGCCCCCTATTCCCGGCCTCCTCGCCCCAAAACCTCAACCGCCACGATCGCGGCGGAAGCACGGTTTTCCACGCCGAGCTTGGCGTAGACCTGCTCGAGGTGCTTGTTGACCGTCCTCGGACTCATCCCGAGGATGTCGCCGATGTCGCGGTTCGACTTGCCGCGGGCGATCCATAGGAGCACTTCGCTCTCCCGCAGGGTGAGGCCAAAAGCCTGCCGCAGCGTCGCCGCCTGGTCGGCTTGGGCCGCCGAGGCTGCCGGGGCGAGGCGGAAGAGATGCTCGTCGGGACCCACGGCGCCGAGGCCGGTGAGCTGCAGGGCGACCCCGCCCTCGGCCGCGAGCGATTGTCCCGCGAGCCGCGGCATGCCGCCCTCGCGCTGCGCCCAGGCGGTAATCCGGCCGGCGAGGTCGGCCATCGCGCCCTCGCCGATGCCAGCAACCAGGCGGCCCGCCTGCGGCGTCGACCAGAGCACGTCGCCTGTCGCCGAGACCGCGAGCAGGTGCCGCCCGGCCGCGTCGAGCGCGATGCGCGCGCTTTGGGCGCTGCGCGCGTTGGCGAGGTGCACGCGTATCCGTGCCCTGAGCTCGTCGATGTCGATGGGCTTGGTGAGGTAGTCGACGCCGCCCGCTTCCAGCGCGCGGACGATGTGTTCGGTTTCCGTCAATCCGGTCATGAAGACGATCGGCACGTGGGCGAGGCCCGGCGCCGCCTTGAGCCGCCGGCAGGCCTCGAACCCATCCATGCCAGGCATCACCGCATCCATGAGCACGAGTTCGGGCGTCACGCGTGCGGCAATCCTGAGCGCCGCCTCCCCGCCTGAGGCGACGAGGACCGTGCGCCCGTCCGCCTCCAGGGCCTCGGTCAGGAAGCCGAGCGAGTCAGGAGAATCGTCGACCACAAGGAGGGTCTCGGCGCGTAGCGGCTCAATCATGGGCCCTCCCCTTCCAGGAGCCTCGCAAAGCCTTCGAAATCAAATGCCTGTATGCGGGCGCGCAACAGCTCGACGAACGGGCGGTGAGTCGGCTCCTCCGAGAGTTTGGCGAGCTTGGCCTCGATGCCGCGCACATGGCCGATTTCGCCAAGGCTCCTGAGCTCGGCAAGTTCCGCGGCCGCGGGCCGGGCACCGGCGGTCGCATCGGCTTCGTCTGTCGCGGCCGCCTCGAGCCACTGCAGTTTGAGGTGCAATTCGAGCTTATCGAGGAGCTGCCGCAGGTCGACGGGCTTGGTGATGGTGTCGTTGTGGCCCGCATCGGCCGGTATGCCGTCGCCGATATTGGCCGACAGCATGATGATTGGCGCGTCAATGCCGAGCCGCCTCAGCCGGCCGAGCAGATCCCACCCCACCATGCCGGGCATCGAGATATCGACCAGAAACAGGTCCGGGACGGCCGCCTCGACCATCGCCAGGCATTCGCCGCCGCCCTCGGCCGTAAGCACGATAAAGTCCAGCGGCTGCAGCAATTCGCGCATCAGTTCGCGGTGATCGGCATTGTCGTCGACGACCATGATGGTTCGCCGGCGCCCGGCATAGCCGTTGATCGGCTTCTCCGGGGACATGCGGAGTGCCGGCCGGTTGACCCGCGCGAGCATCAGCCGGACCCGGAATACCGA
>DASZTU010000392.1:0-9259 GCA_035547975.1 Devosiaceae bacterium
TCACGAGATAGGTGTCGAGCGCGGCGACCGCCGAAGCCGGCGCGGGAACCCCCCGCAGCATCCGCAGCATGTCGGCGGCATGCGGGAGGCGCGGGTCGGGCGGCACCGCCGCCTCGCCGCGCTGGCGGCGCACCACGGCCGGCGTGAACACCCCGGGCGCGGCAAGCAGCGCCAGAGCCGCCTCGAGATCGTTTCCGTCCGGCAGCCGCGCGAGAAGCGCGCGCACGGCTTCCGTGGGCGTCAGGGCGAGGAGCCCGCCATCGAGAGCGCCCACGTGGGGAAAAACCCGCACGCGCGCGGCGCCGAGCGCCGCAGCCATACCCGCCGCATCGGGGAGCTCGGCGAAAAATCCGTCGAACAGCAGCCCCGCGACATCCTCGAAGCGGCGCCCGGCGAGCTCGTCGAGGGAAATGCCGCGCACGATCAGCCGGCCTGCCTGACCATCGACGTCGGACAGCACGGTTTCGGCCGCGATCACATCCTCGAGCCCGCTCTTCATCGCAATTCTCCTTGGTTTCCCTGAAGATCGGGCGCAAGATGGTTGACGTCAATCTTGATCGATAAGATCAATGGATAAACCACTGGCCTGGCTTACCGCCGAGGATGCGCTGGAGCTCCTCGGTACGAAACCGCAGTCGCTCTACGCTTCGGTGTCCCGTGGCCGCATCCGCGCCCGCCCGGACCCCGAGGATCCGCGCCGCAGCCTCTACCGCCGAGAGGACGTGGAACGGTTGGCGGGCCGTGCCGCCGGCCGCCGCAAGAGCGAGACGATCGCCGCCGACGCGATGCGCTGGGGCGACCCCGTGCTCGAGACCGCGATCTCGACCGTCACGGCGGGAAGGCTCTACTACCGGGGCGAGGACACCGCGCGGCTCGCCGATCGCGCGACCCTCGAGGACGTGGCGTCCCTGCTCTGGCAGGTCCCGGCAGTCACCTTCGCTGCCCCCGCCGAGGAGGCGCCTCATGAAGCCGGCCCGCCGCTGCAGCGCCTGTTCCTCATGCTGGCCCGTCGCGCGGCGACCGACGCCCAGGCGCTGTCGGGCTCGCCGGCCGAGCTCGGAAACCACGCGCAGGAACTGATGGCGGCGATCGCCACGACCGTCACCGGCTCGGCAGCCGACCTCCCGCTGCACCGGCGTCTGGCCGCGGCCTGGCAGCGGCCGGAAGCCGCGCACCTATTGCGGCGGTCGCTCGTGCTGCTCGCCGAGCACGAACTCAATGCCTCGACCTTTGCGGCCCGCATCGCCGCTTCGACCGGCGCCCCGCTGAGCGCCGCCGTCCTCGCCGCCCTTTCGACGCTGACCGGCCACCGGCACGGCGGGGCCTCGGCCGAGATCGCGCGCCTCGCGGCAGACGCAGAGCGGCAGGGAGCCCCGCACGCCGTGGCAGAGGTCATCTCGGGAGGGCACACTCCCCCCGGTTTCGGCCACCGGCTCTATCCCGATGGAGACATCCGGGCGCGCGTCTTGTTGAGCGGCCTCGCGCTGCCCCCGCCCTACGCGGCCCTGCTCGAAGCCGGACGCGCGGCGACGGGCGAAGAGCCCAATGTCGATTTCGCGCTCGCCGCCATTCGGGCGGCGTTCCGGCTGCCGGCCGACGCGCCGCTCCTGCTCTTTGCCGTCGCCCGTTCGGTCGGCTGGCTCGCCCATGCCATCGAACAGGCCACCAGCGGGGCGTTGGTCCGGCCGCGGGCCCGCTATGTCGGGCCCGACCCGCGGCTCACCCCTTGACCGGGTGCTCCCTGCGCCAAGCTTCGTATTCCGGGCGCGCCGCCTCGGTCAGCGGATAATAGCGGCGGAGATCGCCGCCGGCTTCGAGCCTGAGCTTCGAGAATTCTTCCCAATCGTGGTGCTCGCTGCCCATTTCGATTACCCGCTCGGCGAGCTTGACCGGCACCACCACCGCGCCGTCATCATCGGCGACGATGATGTCGCCCGGCATCACCAGCGCGTTGCCGCAGGCGATCGGCACGTTCACCGCAAACGGCATGATGTCGGTCTGGGCGTGGAAGTTCGGCGTGAGCCCCGTGGTCCACAGCCCGATGCCGATCTCCTTCACGTGCGGGAAGTCGCGGATGCAGCCATCGACGACGCAGCCGACCCCGCCCTTGCCCTTGAAATAGGTGAGCATCATCTCGCCGAAGATGCCGCTCTTCATGTCGCCGCGCGCATCGACCACCACCATGTCGCCGGGCTGGGTGTGGTAGAGCACGTGCCGGTGCAGCTGCAGCTCCGGCTCCTCGTACTCGTCGTCCCCGTAAACGTCCTCGCGCTTGGGCATCATCTGGAGCGTCAGCGCGGGACCTGCGGCCGAGCGGCCGTCGTGCCGCTGGATCGGCCCGACGATATGCGAGTTGCGGATGCCGAGCCGCTGCAGCGTGCTCGAAATGGTGGCCGCCCCGATGACGCGGAGCTTTTCCGACCATTCGCGCGGCGGCCGGGGAATATCTGGTGTCTCGATCATTATGAGGTTCCTTACCTGAACGATGCCTCGCTCACCCTTTGGTGGCGCCGGCGGTGAGGCCGCCGACGAACAGCCGCTGAAAGGCGAGGAACAGCAGGGCCACCGGGATGGTCATCACCATCGAGGCCGCCATCACGCCGCCCCAGTCCGTGTTGAACTCGGTCGAAAACTCGGCGAGGCCGATGGGGAGCGTCTTGACGTTCTGGTCCTGCGCGAAGACCAGCGCGAACACGAACTCGTTCCAGCAGGTCACGAAGGAATAGACGACCACCGCGACGATGCCCGGCATGGCGAGGGGCAGCGTGATGCGGAACAGCACCCCGAGCCGGCTCGCCCCGTCGATGGTCGCCGCTTCCTCGAGGTCGGCCGGTATGCCCCTTATGTAGCTCGTCAGCATCCAGACGCTGAGCGGCAGCGTGATGATGGTGTAGACGAGGATCAGCCCCCAATAGGTGTTGATGAGGTGGAGCCAGCGCAGCGTGATGAAGAGCGGCACGATGATCGCCGCCGTGGGCAGCAACTGGCCCACCAGCACGAAGGTCTGGAGCAGCGGCTTGCCGCGGAAATCGAAGCGGGCAAAGCCATAGGAGGCGAATACCGCAAGCAGCAGCGCCACCAGCGTCGCGCCGCCCGAAATGATGCAGCTGTTGAGGAAGTAGCGCGGAATGTTCGAGTTGAAGAGCACCGTCCAGTAGTTGCCGAGCGTCGGCTCGTTCGGCAGCCAGTGGGGCGGCACGGTGAAGAGCTCCGGCAGCTTCTTGATCGACGAGAGCGCCATCCACGCGAACGGGAAGAGGCACACGAACACGAGGACAATGGCCGCGAGCGCAATCGCCGAGGTGGCGAGCGGGCTGCGCTTGGGGGAGGTTTCGGCCGGCGTCATTTCGCCGGCTCGACGTTCGAGGGAATGACCTTGATGTAGATGGCCACGATGATCGCCGCGACGATGAAGAACAGCACCGAAAGCGCCGCCGCCTCGTTGAACTGGAAGCTGACGAAGGCGAGCTGGTAGATCTGGATGGGGGTGATGAGGCTCAGCCCTGCCGGTCCCCCCTGCGTGATGGCGTAGATCAGCGTGATGGCGTTGAGGCCCCAGATGACGAGGAGCAGCGTCACGGCGACGAGCACGGGCCGCACCTGCGGCAGCGTCACGTACCAGACCTCCTCCCAGAAGCTCGCGCCATCGACCTTCGCCGCCTCGTAGAGATCGGCCGGAATGGCCTGCAGCCCGGCCAGCACCATGATGGCGACGAAGGGGAAGAGCTTCCACACGTTGATGGCAATCAGCACCGGCATCACCGTGTTGCGGTCGGTGAGCCAGCCGATCGGCCCCGGGATCACATGGGCGCCCGTCAGCATGTAGTTGATGATGCCGAACTCGGTGTGGAACATCCACGCCCAGGTGGTGGCGGCGACGATCCCCGGCACGACCCAGGGGATGAGGGCGATCGAGCGGACGGCGGAGCGGCCCCAGAACTTGAGGTTGAGCAGGATCGCCGTCAGCGTGCCGAGGATCACCTGGAAGACGATCGACCCGCCGACATAGTAGATGAGGTTGAAGAACGATTGCCTCGTCGCCGGCAGGCGCAGCACATTGCTGTAGTTCTTGCCGGTGAAATTCCCGTGCGCATCGATGGCCGAGAGATAGAGCGTATAGACGATCGGATAGGCGATCAGCATGAACAGCACGAGGATCGCCGGAAGGATGAAGTAGAGGCCGACCGAAGGACGGGTCATGCGCGGGCTCGCGAATGGTGAGGATTGCGAGGCGATACAGCCGCTCTCCCCCCGAAGGAGGAGAGCGGCGGACGCCTGGCGGAACGCCGAAGTCAGGACTCCGGCCGTTCCGCCCCGATCCCTCCCCCAAGGGATAGGGAGGGTGGCTGATGCAGGCGCCTAGCTGTCGAGCAGCGCCTGGATTTCGTCATTGGCCTGGTCCATCGCCGCCTGCGGGTCCTGCTGGCCGGTGAGGATGCGCTGGATGCCGTTGAACATCGCCTGGCTGATTTCAACCCAGTGCGGCGTGTTGGGCGACGGGCGCCCGTACTGCAGCATGCCGGCGAAGGGCTTCAGCATCGGATCCTGGAACCGGGGCAGCGTGAGCGACGAGATGCGCGCCGGGAAGGTATCCGTGTAGTACCCCATATTGTCCTTGGTGGTGAGGAACTGGATGAACTTCTTGGCGTCGGTCGGGTTCTGCGCGTCCTTGGGGATCACGAAGCTCCAGCCGTTGAGGATGCCGGCGGTGTTCTTGCCCGCCGGATGCGGCGTCATGAAGGCCCCGATCTTGAGGTCGGGCGCGGCCTGGTGGATCGGAGCGATGTCGTACTGGCCGGTGAGATAGCTCGCGACCTTGCCCGCGATGAAGAGCTGCCGGTTGGCGACGCCATCATTCTGCAGCGTCGAATCCGGCGAGATCTTCTCCTTGTAGAAGTCGGTGTAGAACTTGATCGCCGCGACCGCTTCGGGCGAATTGATCACCGCCTTCTTGCCGTCCGCCGAGATGATGTCGCCGCCATTCATCCAGACCATCGGCAGCGCGCGGGTGATGGTGTTGCCGACCTCTCCGCCGCCGGTGATCGCCATGCCGAAGACGCCGTCGGTCGTCATCTTCTTGGAGGCCGCAACCCAGTCGTCCCAGGTCTGCGGCGGATTGTTCGGATCGAGCCCGGCCTTGGTGTAGTCGTCGAGGTTGTAGATCAGCGCCGTGCATTCGATGCGGTACGGGATACCGTAGAGCTTCCCGTCATAGCTGTCGTACTGGAGCGCGGCCTTGTTGTAGTCGTCCTTCTCCTGGATGGTGTCGTCGAGCGGCACGACCAGGTCGTTCTGCGCATAGCCCTGCACCCAGCCGTGCTGCACCTCGATGATGTCGGGGCCCGAGCCCGACTGCAGCGCCGTCATCACCTGCTGCGGCAAGCCGTTCGAGGTGGTGATCTGCAGCTTGATGTTGATGTCGGGATTGGCCTTGTGGAAGTCGTCGGCGAGCTTCTGCGCCCGGGCCTGGCTCCAGTTCGGCGTCCACCAGACGACATCGCCTGCCATCGCCAGCGACGGCGCGACCAATAGCGCGCCCACGGCGGCGCCGAGCAGCAAGCGGGTTTGCAGTTTCATGACATACCTCCCATCCGGCAGCTCCTTGCGCCGCCAACATGCCGGCTGCGGCCGGCCGTTCGATATCTGCAACGAGTTCATACCTGAACTAACACAGTTCATATTAGTCGGGGGCGCGCAGAGGGTCAACGGTTTCCGGCGGAGTCCCCTCCCCCGGCGACCGTGCTCACTCACCAATCGGGACACGCCACGACAAATCGCCGGCGAAGCCGAGGCCCGGCCGGCGCCGCCGCCGCGGTCGATCCTCTTGTAGACGAGAGCGCTTAGGCGGGGTTGAGATAGTACCAGTCCGGTCGGTCGAGCACCCCGGCGTCCTGCATGATCTGCGCCACTTCGGGCTTCCCCATGAAGGTCTTCGCCCGTTCGATGTTCGCCAGATCGATCAGGACCACGAGTTCGTTGGGGTCCTCGCTCGAACGGAAGACGCGCGGGTTCGACATCCCCCAGTTGGCCGCGTCGGCCATCCCTTTGGCAAAGAAGTTCTTCCAGTGATTGTAGTCGCGTACCTTATGCCGAGTTACCATCAGAGCCATGTTCTTCTCCCGGAGAAGCTGCTGTTGTGCGAGGCAAGGCAAGATACTTGAACGACTGCATCATACGCCCGGGTCAATGCTGCGGTAAGTGGCCTCCCGCGCCGAACAACGCGAGCGCGGTGCGGTATTTCGGCTCATGCCGCGCCACAGAGCGGTTCACTCCATCGTCGCCTCGCCCGACGCGACCCCGGCGACGTTGATCGAGCCGTCGTAGAGCGGGAGGTTGGTCGCCTCATACGGGAATTTGGCGCAGGCCTCTTCGATGAGCTCGACGCCGAGCCCGGGCGCGGTCGGCGCGAGAAGGTCGCCCTTGTCGAAGACCAGCGTCTCCCGCACCAGTTCCTTGCGCCAGGGGACGTCGACCGAAACAGTCTCGAAGATCGAGAAATTGGGGATGGCGACCGAGGTGTGCAGCGTCATCGCATTCATCACCGGCCCCACCGGATTGTGGGGCGCGACGGGGATGTAGTCGATGTGGGCCATGTGGGCGATGCGCTTGACCTCGCTGAGGCCGCCTGCGTGCGAGACGTCGGGCTGGAGGATGTCGACCGCCTTCTTGCTCAGCGCCTCGAGGAATTTGGCCGGCTCGAACCAGCGCTCGCCGGCCGCGATCGGCACCGGGCTCGCGCGGCGCACGTCGACGAGCGCGTCGATCGACTCGGGGGGCGTGGGCTCCTCGATCCAGCGCAGGTTGTAAGGCGCGAGTTCGCGGCACATGGCGATCGCGGTCGGGACGTTGAGCCGCCCGTGCACGTCGAGCATCAGGTCGATGTCGGGCCCCACCGCGTCGCGCACCGCCGCGACGATGTCGATGGTTTCCCGGCGCTGCCGGGGCGTCATCTCGAGGTCGGCGACCCCGAAAGGGTCCCATTTGAGCGCCCGATAGCCCATCGCCACCGCCTTCCTGGCGTTGGCCGCGTACTGGTCCGGCGTCGACGAGCCGAAGAACCAGTGATTGGCGTAGCAGGCGATGCGGTCGCGTTGCTTGCCGCCCAGAAGCTCGAAGACCGGCACGCCGAGCGCCTTGCCCTTGATGTCGAGCAGGGCCGCGTCGATGGCCCCGAGCGCGGTGCGGAACACGGCGCCGGTTCGCCAGTAGGAATCGCGGTGGAGCGTCTCGACCAGCCGGTCGGTCTCGAACGGATCCTCTCCAACGAGCACGCGCTTGAGCTCCTCGAGCGCGGAAACGATGGCCAGTGTCTTCCATTCCAGCGTCGCTTCGCCGACGCCCTCGATTCCGGCATCGGTATAAAGCTTCACGAACACGAAATTCGTGCGGCTCACATTGGCAACGAAGGTCTTCAAGTCCTTGATCTTCATGCGAACTCCCCAGCGCATATCCAAATGCGAACTTTGCTTGTTCAGCTGCATATGCTAGAAACAACGATCCACGCAAGCCGCCGTGAGCCCATGGACCAGCTGGACGACAACGCCGCCCTCAAGCACCGCATCCCGGTGATCGACCGCATGATGGAGGTCCTGGGCCAGCTCGAGGTCAAGGAAAACGGGGCCACCATCCGCGACCTGGTGCAACAGCTGAAGCTGCCGCGCACCACGATCTACCGTATCCTCAATTCCCTGCAGCTGCACGACATGGTGCGCCGCGACCAGGGCGGGGCCTACCACCTCGGCCGGCGCCTGCTCGGGCTCGCCTCCCACGTCGCGGCGGCCGCGAGCCCGCTCGACCTCGTGGCCTTCAGCACCCCTGTGCTCGAAAAGCTCTCGGGCGAACTGGGCGAGGGCAGCAAGCTCACCATCATCGACAAGGAAGGCGTTCTCGTCCTCGCCGCGGTGCAGGGACGCCGGCCCTATGCGCTCTCCGTGTCGCCCGGCCAGCGCATGCCCGTCCACACCGGCGCCTCCGGCAAGCTGCTCCTCGCCTACCTGCCGGAAGCCGAGATCGATGCCTGGCTGAGCCGCCCCCTCGCCGCCTATACCCCGCGCACCATTACCGATCCCAAGCGACTGCGCACCGAGCTCGCCCGCATCCGCCGCCTCGGCTGGGCGCAGGACAAGGCCGAGAACGGGCCCTCCATCCTCGCCTATGCCGCCCCTGTGTTCGACAAGGCCGGCAAGGTCGTCGCCGCCGTCAGCGTGCCCTTCCTCCAGGGCACCGAAGCGAGCCGCATGGAGGAGATCCGCCTCGCCGTGATCGCCGCCGGCAAGGCGATGAGCGCTTCGATCGCCGCGGCCGGTTGAGCCGCGGCCCCCGCCCGGGCCGCCTTGGCCCGTCGCCGCCGCTTGCGAACAAACCGCGAAACAGGCAGCGTGCGCCGCATGCTGCCCCTGCCCGATTCGGCCGCGCCGCCGAGCTATCTCGATAAGCTCAACCCCGCGCAGCGGCGCGCGGTGGAATATGGCGCGGGCGATATCGCGGGGCCGCTCCTCGTCATTGCCGGGGCCGGCTCCGGCAAGACCAGCACCCTCGCCCACCGCGTCGCCCACCTCGTGCTCTGCGGGGCCGACCCGCGCAAAATCCTGCTGCTGACCTTTTCGCGCCGCGCCGCGAGCGAGATGAGCCGGCGCGTCGAGCGCATCGCGGCGGAGGCGATGGGCAGATCGTCCGCCGCGGTCGCCGAGGCGCTCAGCTGGGCCGGCACCTTCCACGGCATCGGCGCGCGGCTGTTGCGCGAATACGCGCATCAGATCGGCCTCGATCCCGCCTTCACCATCCACGACCGCGAGGACTCCGCCGACCTGATGAACGTCGTTCGGCACGAGCTCGGCTTTTCCGCCGCCAAATCGCGCTTTCCCGCCAAGGGCACCTGCCTTGCCATCTACTCGCGCGCCGTGAACGCCCAGGCGGAGCTGCCCGAGGTGCTGAAATCGGCCTTTCCCTGGTGCGGCATGTGGAGCGAGGAGCTGCGGCAGCTGTTCGCCGCCTATGTCGCGGAAAAGCAGCGCCAGAACGTCCTCGACTACGACGACCTGTTGCTCTACTGGGCCGCCATGATGGGCGATTCCGGCATCGCCCGGGAACTCGGCGAGCGCTTCTCGCACGTGCTCGTCGACGAATACCAGGACACCAACCGGTTGCAGTCGCGCATCCTCCTCGCCCTCAAGCCGGCGGGAGAGGGCTTGACCGTCGTCGGCGACGATGCCCAGTCGATCTATTCCTTCCGCGCCGCGACGGTCAAAAACATCCTCGA
>DASZTU010000393.1:0-5258 GCA_035547975.1 Devosiaceae bacterium
CCGATAAGGGCCTTGCCGCCTTTGTTGCGGACTGGAAGGCGACCGGCCAGTCGATCGTCTGAGGCATGGACACCCTGCTGCGGCAGCTCGATGAGCTGCCGGTCGGCGTCGGCGAAGGTCCGCTCTTCTCCGGGCGGGCCGGACGGCGGCCGGGCCGGCGACACTGATCGCGGTGGGGGCGCCGCCCCGGGGCGCCCTTCCATTCACTACTCGGACGATGATTTTGCCCCGATCCGCACATAGGCACGGCGATGTCTGACGCCGATCTTGCGGCCCGCATCAAGGCGGCTTTTGCGCAGGTGGAAATTCCCGGCGGCGGCAACCTTGCCGCCTTTTCCGGGCTCTCCGACATCATCGTGACACAGTCCGCCGTGGCGGCCGCGATTACCATCGCGCCCGGCATGGAGGCGGCCTTCGGCCCGGCCCGGGCCGAGGCACAGCGCATCGTCGAGAGCCTCGCGCCCGGCCGCAAGGTGATGATCTCCCTCACGGCCGACAAGGCCACCGCCGCGCACGCCCACGCTCGCCAGCCTGGCCCGCCCCCCAAGGAGCCGGTACCGGGGATCCGCCACATCGTCGCCGTGGCGTCGGGGAAGGGGGGCGTCGGCAAGTCCACCACCGCCGTCAACATCGCGCTGGCCTTTGCGGCCGAGGGCCGCCGGACTGGTCTGCTCGACGCCGATCTTTACGGGCCCTCGGTGCCAAAGCTCCTCGGCCTCGAGGGCAAGCCGGCCGTTCGCGAGGATGGGCTGTTCGTGCCGCACGAAGCCTACGGCCTCAAGGCGATGTCGATCGGCTCGATGCTGACGCCCGACCAGGCCGTGGTATGGCGCGGCCCGATGGCGACGGCCGCGCTGCGCCAGCTTTTGCGGGAATCGGCCTGGGGCGGGCTGGATGTGCTCGTCGTGGATCTGCCGCCCGGCACGGGCGATATCCAGATTTCGCTTTGCCAGCAGGTGCCGCTCACCGGCGCCGTCATTGTTTGCACGCCGCAGGATCTGGCCCTGATCGATGCCAAGAAGGCGGTCGACATGCTGCGCAAGCTGCAGGTGCCGCTGCTCGGGCTCGTCGAAAACATGAGCTACTTCATCGCCCCCGATACGGGCCGCCGTTACGATATATTCGGGCACGGCGGCGCCCGGGCGGCGGCGGAGCGGCTCGGCATGCCGTTCCTCGGCGAGGTGCCACTGGTGATGTCCATCCGCGAGACGTCCGATGCCGGCCGGCCGGTCGTTGCGACCGCCGCAGATGGGCCGGAAGCGCGCGCGTACCGCGCGATCGTCGCGGAACTGCTGCGGACGAGCCCGGCCCTTTCGGGCTAGGTAGGCCGGGGCCGCTCGCCCCGCCGTTCACGCGGCGGTGACTTCGCCGGCGGCGCCTGCTAATGCAATCGATTACAACAAGCCGGGAGGAGCCGAGTGTTTTCCGTCAGCCGCCAGGACTTCGGGCCGAACTTCACCTTCGGCGTCGCGACCGCCAGCTACCAGATCGAGGGCAACGCCACAGGTGGGGGACGCGGCTCCTCCATCTGGGACACGTTTTCGGCAACCCCCGGCAACGTCAAGAATGGCGACACCGGGGGCGTCGCCGTCGACCACTATCACCGCTGGGAAGAAGATCTCGATCTCATCCGCGACGGCGGCTTTGACGCCTACCGCTTCTCGATCGCCTGGCCGCGGCTGCTGCCGGAGGGCACCGGCCAGGTCAACCAGCAGGGCATCGACTTCTACGACCGCCTGATCGACGGCATGCTCCGCCGCGACATCAAGCCCTATCTCACGCTCTATCATTGGGACCTGCCGTCGGCCCTGCAGGACAAGGGTGGCTGGATGAACCGCGACATCGCCGGCTGGTTCGCCGACTATGCCGCGCTCTGCGCCAAGCATTTTGGCGACCGCGTCACCGCGATCGCAACGATCAACGAGCCGTGGTGCGTCGCCTTCCTCAGCCACTATCTGGGCATTCATGCGCCGGGCTACCGCGACATGCGGGCGGCGGCCCGGGCCATGCACCACGTCCTTTACGCGCACGGCACCGGGGTCGCGGCGCTCCGGGCCAACGGCGCCAAGAACGTCGGCATCGTCACCAACCTGCAGAAATGCGAACCGGCAACCGAGAGCGAGGCGGACGCCGAGGCGACCGCGCTCTTCGACGGCATTTTCAACGGCTGGTACCTTGGGGGGCTTTATCGGGCGCAGTATCCGGCCCGGGTCGTGAAGATGTTCGAGCCTTACCTGCCGCAGGGCTACGAGAAGGACATGGAAACCGTCTCGGCGCCGCTCGATTGGGCCGGGGTCAACTACTACTCGCGCTCCCTGATCGCGGCCGACCCCGCGAGCCCCACCGGGTTCAGGCAGGTCGAGGGCAATCTCGAGCGGACGGACATCGGCTGGGAGATCTACCCCAAGGGCCTGAGCGACCTCCTCGTGCGCGTATCGACCGAATACACCAAGCTGCCGATCTACGTCACCGAGAACGGCATGGCCGAGGTATTGGCCGACGATGACCCGCGCCGCGTCCGCTACTACGACGACCACCTCAAGGCGGTGCTGGCGGCCCGGGCGCAAGGCGCCGACGTGCGCGGCTATTTCGCCTGGTCCCTGATGGACAATTTCGAGTGGGCGGAAGGCTATTCGAAGCGCTTTGGCATCGTCGGGGTCGACTATGCGACCCAGAAGCGCACCCCGCGCACGAGCTATCGCGCTTTCCAGGGAATGCTGCACAACACCAAGTGAACCAAGGGCGACGCGGGAACCCGCGGCGCCTCGAGAACATTGGGCGAACAAACCCCCGTTCACGAGGCGCCGACATGAACGAGCACAATCCCAAGACCGCTCCCCATCCTGCTTCCAACCTCGAAAAGGACCCGGACGACTGGGTCTCCGGCGACGAGCCGATGACCGGTGCGCAAGCCTCCTACCTCAAGACCCTTTCGGAGGAGGCGCATCAGCCGGATGCCTTTTCCGAAACGCTGACCAAGGCCGAAGCGTCGCGCCGCATCGACGCCCTCAAGGTCAAGCTGGGGCTCGCCTGAAACCCGCCTTTGGCCGCCATTGACGCCGCTTTGGCCGGCTGGCAGAAGCGAGGTCTCAAAGCGCTTTGGAAGCTGCACCTCCGGGGAGGATTCTGACGATGGCCGGCCTGCCGATGACCGAACCCATGCCGGCGCCGCCCGCGCCGCCGGTCGACCGCGATTGGTGGCGGGGCGCGGTAATCTACCAGATCTATCCACGCTCGTTTCAGGATCACAACGGCGATGGCATCGGCGATCTGGTCGGCATCACCGAGCGGCTCGACTATGTCGCCGATCTCGGCGTCGACGCCATCTGGCTGTCGCCCGTCTTCACCTCGCCGATGAAGGATTTCGGCTACGACGTTTCGAACTATCGCGATATCGACCCGGTCTTCGGCTCCCTCGGCGATTTCGACCGCCTGTGCGAGAAGGCCCATGCGCTCGGCCTCAAGGTGATCATCGACCAGGTGATCTCGCATTCATCCGACAAGCATCCCTGGTTCGCCGAGAGCCGTTCGAACCGCACCAACGCCAAGTCGGACTGGTACGTCTGGGCCGATCCCAAGCCCGACGGGACGCCCCCTAACAACTGGCTGTCGATCTTCGGCGGCTCGGCCTGGGCCTGGGACGCCCGCCGCATGCAGTACTACCTGCACAATTTCCTCGTCAGCCAGCCGGATTTCAATTTCCACAATCCGGAGGTCCAGGAAGCCCATCTCGACACCATGCGCTTCTGGCTCGAGCGGGGCGTCGACGGCTTCCGCCTCGACACGGTGAATTTCTACTTCCACTCGAAGGGTCTCGAATCCAACCCGCCGATCCGGCCGGAGGATTTCAACGCCTCGACCGCTCCGGCCGTGAATCCCTACAATTTCCAGGAGCATCGCTACGACAAGAGCCAACCGGAAAACGTCGAGTTCCTGAAGCGCATGCGCGCGCTCCTCGACGAATATCCCGGCACGACCACGGTCGGCGAGATCGGGGACTCGCAGCGCCAGCTCCAGCTGATGAGCGAATACACCTCGGGCGGCGACAAGCTGCACATGGCCTATACCTTCGACTATTTGGGCGGCGCGTTCTCGCCGGCGCATTTTCGCGCCTCGATCGCCGCCACCGAAAGCCAGGCACCCGACGGCTGGGTGTGTCTCGCCTTCTCGAACCACGATGTGGTGCGCCATGTGAGCCGGTGGGCCACGCACGAGCACCAGGACGCCGTCGCCCGGCTCGCCTCCACGATGATCCTCACCATGCGGGGCTCCGTCTGCCTCTACCAGGGCGAAGAACTCGGCCTCACCGAAGCCAATCTCGCCTTCGAGGATCTCGTCGACCCCTACGGCATCGAGTTCTGGCCCGAGTTCAAGGGGCGCGATGGGAGCCGCACGCCCATGGTCTGGCAGGCCGCGGCGCATCTTGGCGCCTTCACCACCGCGCCGCGGGCCTGGCTTCCTGTCCCCGCCGATCACCTCTCGAAGGCCGTCGACGAACAGCTCAAGTCGAACGATTCGGTGCTGATGCACTATCGGGCGCTGCTCGCCTTCCGGCAGCGCCACAAGGTGTTGGCCAAGGGGGCGATCACCTTGCTCGACGCCCCGGATGGCATTCTCGCCTTCACCCGGGAAGGCGAGGGCGAAAAGCTCCTCTGCGTCTTCAACATGGTCGAGACCCCGAGCATCTTCGCCATTCCCGGCGGCCTCGCCCCGCATGGCGTCGACGCGCCGGGCTCGCTGCCCGATCCGGTGGAGGGCGTGCTCTCGATGCCCCCATTCTCGGCCTATGTCGGGGCCGTCGGCTAAGAGGCGCTCAGCCGCCGCGGCCTACAGGCGAGGCGCGGCCGGTCTCAATCGTCATCGTGAGACTCTGCCGCGGGCCCGGTCTGGACCGGGCCGCTGTCCGTATCCCAGTGCACGCCGGCGAGGGGGCAACCCTCGATCGGCGCGCTGTGCCACATGCCGGCGAGCTGACTGCTCCAGGCGCCACTGCGCGGTTTTCCGTCGGGTCCCGCCCCAGAAACGACCTGCCAGGCCGGATCACCGGCCAGCCGGGCCGTGGCCTCCGCCGGGAGCAGGGGATAGGCATCGACGTCCTTGGCCCGCAGAGCTTCCAGCACCCGGGCTTCCGGCACGAACGAGTACGTCACCTGGTCGAAGTGGGGATGCGCGCCCCAATAGTCCTCGTTGCGGACGATGATGATATCGGCCCCGGCATCCCATTGCATGAAAGCGAAGGGGCCGGTGCCGATCGGCAC
>DASZTU010000394.1:0-10946 GCA_035547975.1 Devosiaceae bacterium
TCTCCGCGATCCGGCCCTCGAGGTTCCCTCCCCGAGCTTCGCGCTGGTGCAGCCCTATGACGGGGAGGGGGTGAGCATCATCCACGCCGACCTCTATCGCCTCGCCTCGGCGCGCGATATCGAGGAGCTCGGACTGTTCGATGATCCGGCGGCGATCGTGCTGGTCGAATGGGCCGAGCGCGCGCCTGGCCTTGCGGCCCGCGCCGACCTCGTGGTGGATCTGGCGGTGGCGCCCGATGGCGGGCGAACGGCGGTGCTCACGCGGCCCTGAGGGGCAGGAAATCCCGCACTGGACATCGCCGGCGACCCTCGGTCAAATCCGCCCATGTTTCATGCTTTGCGATTCTCGGCTGAGGCGCCCGCGCTGACGCTCCGCGCCGCCATGTGCCGCTGATGCGCCAGAACCTTTTCACCATCGCGGCCGATACGCCGTTTCTTCGCACGCTCGCCGACCGCGTGCTCGATGGCACGCTGCTCGCCGGCTGGCCGCAGGAGGGGCCGTTCTGGCTGACCGACGTCACCATCCTCCTGCCGACCCGCCGCGCGGCGCTGGCGCTCGCCGAGGCGTTCGCGGCGCGGGGGCAGGGGCTATTGCCGGACATCCGAACCATTGGCGACGAGGACCCGGTGGCGGCCCCGTTCCTGCCACCGGTCGATGCGCCCGCCCCGCTCCCCGCCGCCTCGGCGCTCGAACGGCGGCTGGTCCTCGCGCAACTCATCGACCGCTGGTCGCACCAGCCCGGCGCTGCCCCGGGGTTTGCCTCCCCGCCCCATGCGGCCGAAATCTTCTGGCTTGCCGATTCCCTCGGCGGCCTCGTCGACGACCTCGCCATCGAGCGGCGGACGGCGGCCGACCTCAGGGGCGTTGCGCCCGAGGACCTGGCCGAAAACTGGCAGAAGGCGCTCGCCTTCCTCGATATCGCGCTCGTCGCCTGGCCCGCGATCCTCGCCGAGCGCGGCAAGGCCGATCCGGCCGTGTTGCGCAACGAGCGCCTGCTGCGGCAGGCCGAGACCGCGCCCTTCACCTATGGCGAGCGGCCGGTCATCGCCGCGGGGTCGACCGGCTCGATCCCCGCGACCGCCGACCTGCTGGCGGCGATCGCCCGCCTGCCGCGCGGCACGCTCGTGCTGCCGGGGCTCGACACCGGGCTCGATGCCGTGTCGCGCGCCATTCTCGCCGATCCCGCGCAATCGCCCCATGCGCACCCGCAATACGGCCTCGCCAAGCTGCTGGCCCGGCTCGGCGTGCCGCCGGATGCCGTGACCGAGCTCGGGGCGGCGGGGCCCCGCACCCAGCTCATGCGGCGCGCGCTGGCGCTGCCCGAGGCGACGTCGGGATGGGTCGCCGCGCGCCACGAATTGAGCCCGGCACTGCCGGAAGCGCTCGCCGGGCTCTCCATTCTCGCCGCGCCGGGCGAAGACCTCGAGGCGCGGGCCATCGCCATCGCCGCCCGTGAAGCGATCGCGGCGGGGCAGTCGGTCGGCATCGTCTCGCCGGATCGCAACCTCGCCCGCCGCATCGCGGCCGAGCTCGCGCGCCACGGCATAGAGGTGGACGACAGCGCCGGGACCCCGCTGTTTCAGTCGGCCGCCGGGCGATTGGTCCGATCGCTGCTGGCGGTTGCCGCGGCGCGTTTCGCGCCGGTCGAGCTCATGGCGCTGCTGCGCAACCGCGCCGTGAGCCTCGGGCTCGGGCGCGCCGAGGTCACGCGCACGGCCGATCTCATCGAGCTGCGGCTGTTGCGCGGCGAGCGGCCGGGGCAGGGCATTGCCGGCTTGCGCACGGCGATCGAACAGCACCGGGCCGACCCCAGGGTCCGGCCCGAGCGGCGCCTCAGCGACGGACAGGCGGAGGCGGCAAACCGGCTTATCGACCGGCTCGGGCAGGCCATGGCGCCGGTTTGCACGGTATGCGAAGCGGAACGGCTCGACGCTGCGGCTCTCGCCGCGGCACTCACCGCGGCGGCGACCGCACTCCTCGAGCCGGCCGAGCACGGCCCGCCGGTGCCAGCGCCCGCCGGATGGGAGGAATTCCTCGCCTGGTCGACGGCGATGGCGGCGACCGGGGAAGCAGGCCCCGGGTTTCCGCCGACAGCCCTCGATCAGGTCCTGGCGGCGCTCATGGCGGGCAGCGACGTACGGCCGACGCGGCCGGGGCGGACCGATATCGCCATCTGGGGCCAGCTCGAGGCGCGGCTGCAATCGGCCGACCTCACCATTCTCGCCGGGCTCAACGAGGATGTGTGGCCCGCGCCGGCCGATCCCGGCCCCTGGCTCAATCGCTCCATGCGGCTCGCGGCGGGGCTCGAGCCGCCGGAACGGCGGCAGGGCCAGGCCGCCCACGATTTCGAGATGGCGGCCGGGAGGGGCGAGGTGATCCTCGCCTATGCCGCCCGCCGCGGCAGCTCGCCGGCGCTGCCCTCGCCGCTCCTGCAGCGGCTCGAGGCGTTCATCGGCGAAGACGAGGCCAAGCCCCTCCGCGCGCGCGGCGATCGCTGGGTCGGGCTCGCCCGCCGCCTCGACCTTGCGGCCCGCACCGTGCCGGCCAACCGGCCGGCGCCACGGCCACCCGCAGCCAAGCGGCCGCGACGGCTCTCGGTCACCGAGATCGAAACCCTCGTCCGGTCCCCCTATGACATTTATGCGCGCCACGTTCTCGGCCTGCGGGCTCTGGATCCCCTCGGCCAGGAGCCCGGCGCACGCGATCGCGGCACGATCATCCACGACATCTTCGGTGGATTTGTCGCCCAGGGGTACGATTTCGCCGCGCCCGGCGCGCTCGACCGCCTCAAGGAGATGGCGCGCGACGCCTTTTCGCGCCTCGAGGCGATCGGCGAGCGGCGCGACATCTGGCTGCGCCGCTTCGAGCGCGCCGCCGAGCTCTTCCTCGCCTTTGAGCGCGAGCGTGACCCGCGGGTGCGGCGCCGCCATGCCGAGATCAAGGGGGAAGTGCCCCTGCCGCTGCCGCTCGGCGGCTTCCTGCTCACCGGCCGTGCCGACCGCATCGACGAGATGGCGGACGGCACGGTCGAGATCATCGACTTCAAGACCGGGGGCGTGCCCGACACGACCGCCATGAAAGCGTTCCTGGCGCCGCAGCTGCCGCTCGAGGCCCAAATGGTCAGGGAGCGAGGCTTTGACGGCATCACGCCGGCCCCGCCCAGCAGCCTTACCTACGTCAAGATCGGCCTCGGCCCCGACGCCTTTGTCCTCAACCCCTATGCCTTGGGCGACGGCTTCACGCTCGAAAGCGCTACCGCTGAAATGTGGCGGCGCCTCCAGGGACAGATCGAGGCGATGCTGCTCTCCGACCGCTTTCCGATGACCTCGAACAACCTGCCCGTCGCCAACAAGCGCTATCGCGGCGAATTCGACCATCTGGCCCGGCTCGAGGAATGGGCGGTGGCGGCGGAGGACGAGCCGTGACGCGGCGCCTGCGCAGCCCTCTGTCCGCCGAGGTTACGGAACCGCAGCGCCGCGCCTCGGATCCCCGTGGCTCGGCCTGGGTGCGGGCCAATGCCGGCTCCGGCAAGACGCATGTCCTCTCGCAGCGGGTGATGCGCCTGCTGCTCGCGGGCGTGAGGCCCGAGGAAATCCTCTGCCTCACCTACACCAAGGCGGCCGCGGCCGAGATGCGCCGTCGCGTTTCGGCCCGCCTTGCCGAATGGGCGACGCTGCCGCAGCGAGAGCTCGTGGCGAGCCTCACCGAGATCGAAGGCGAGCCGCCCTCCTCGGCGGCCCAGATGCGGGCCCGCACGCTGTTTGCCCATGCGCTCGAGACCCCGGGCGGCCTCAAGATCAACACCATCCACGCCTTCTGCGAGGCGGTGCTGCACCGCTTCCCCCTCGAGGCGGGGGTGCCGTTCGATTTCACCGTCATCGAGGAAATCGAATCCGCGGCGCTCATCCACGCGGCGCGCGAATCCGTCATTGCCGAGGGCCTGCGGGGCGCCTCCGAGATCGCCGGCGCGGTCGAAACGCTGTTTCGGCTGGTCAGCGATTACTCGCTCGCCACGGCGATCGAGGCAGCGCTCGCCGAAGGGCGCAAGCTTCGGCGTCTTCTGCTGCGCCCCGAGGGCGTGAAGGCGCGTCTGCGGGCGCTCGTGAATCACCCGGAAGGTGCAGAATCCTCGAACGAATTGCGCCGGCGGGTCATCTCCGAGTCGGCCTTTGCCGCCGATGAATGGTGGTCGCTCTCCGTCGAGCTGGGCGGCACCCCGGACGGGAGCCAGTTCGCCGACCTTCTCGCCCGCTGCAACCGTCTCGGCGCATCGCCCGAGCAGGTGCTCGCCGCCTTCCTTACGGGTCCGCCCTTCGCGCCGCGCAGGCGGCTCCTCACCAAGGCGCAGTGCCAGGTCCATCCCGGCCTCACGGAGCGACTCGAGGAGGAACAGGCGCGGATCGCCAGGCTCGGCGAGCGCATCATGGCGGCCGAGCTCATCGAGCGCTCCGAGGCGCTGCTCGATCTCATGGCGGCGATCGTCAGGCGCTACGAGGAGCAGAAGCGCGCCCGTTCATGGCTCGATTTCGACGACCTCGTCGCGCGGCTCGGCGACCTCCTCGCGAAACAGTCCTCGGCCTGGGTGCGCTACAAGCTCGATGCCGGCATCACCCACATCCTCGTCGACGAAAGCCAGGACACGAACCCCGAGCAGTGGCGGGTGATCGAGACCCTCACGGCCGAATTCTTCGATGGTGAAAGCGCCGTCGAGCGTCCGCGCACGGTGTTCGGCGTGGGCGACGAAAAGCAGTCGATCTATTCCTTCCAGGGAGCCGATCCGCGCCTCTTCGTTGCGACGGGGCAGCGCTTCGCCGCCAAGGCAGCTGCGGTCTCAAAGCCCTTTGCGCATGTGCCGCTGAAAACGAGCTTCCGTACGCTTCCGGGCATCCTGCAGGCGGTGGATCGTGTCTTCGACGACCAGCGTCGCCGCGAGGCGGTGCTGGCGGACCGCGAGGCGGTGGAACACGCGACCGCCCGCGCCGAGGAGGGGGGAACCGTCACGCTCTGGCCGCCCGTCGCGCCGATGCCCGACCCCTTCGATCCGGAGACTTGGCCGACGGGCCCCGTCGCGGCTCTGCAAAGCGCGCCGCGCCGGCTCGCCGAACGCATCGCCCGGGAAATCCGCGGCTGGATCGACAACCGCCGCCCGCTCGGCAGCCGCGGCCGGGCCGTGCGGGCCGAAGACATCCTCATCCTCGTCCAGTCGCGCTCCGCGCTCTTCACCGAGCTGATCCGCGCCCTGAGCCAGGCCGGCATTCCGACCCCGGGCGCCGACCGGCTCCCGGTCACCGCCCATATTGCCGTGCTCGACCTCCTGGCGCTCGGCGACGTGCTCACCAACCCGGCCGACGACCTGCAACTCGCGGCCCTGCTGCGCTCGCCCCTCTTCGACATTACCGAAGACGACCTTTTCGCCATCGCCGCCGACCGGCCGGAAAGGCAGCGGCTCTGGCAGGCCCTCGAAGCGAGCCCGCTGCCCGCGGCCCGGGAGGCTTTCGGCCGGCTGTCCCGCTGGCGGGTGGGGCTCGATCTCGACCGGCCGTTCGATTTTTTCGCCCAGGTGCTCTACCGGGATGGCGGTCTCAGGCGCTTTCACGGCCGGCTCGGCGGCGAAGTCGATGACGTGCTGAGTGAGTTCATGGAGCTGGCGCTCGCCCATGAGCAGTCGGCGTCACCCTCCCTCCAGGGCTTTCTGGCGGAGATGCGGGCCGAGGATATTTCGATCCGCCGCGATCTCGCCGAGCCGGGGAACGGCGTCCGGGTCATGACCGTGCACGGCGCCAAGGGGCTCGAGGCGCCGATCGTCATCCTCGCCGATGCCGCGAGCAAGGCCGGCGCCAACCAGCCGGTCCCGGTGATCGTCGTCGAGGAGGAGCCGGGTCCCGTCTTCATCTACGCGCCGAACAAGGAAGCGCACACCCCCCAGACGTCGATCCTGCGCGCCCAGATCGACGCGGCGGCGGACCGGGAATACTGGCGCAAGCTCTATGTCGGCATGACGCGGGCGGAGGACGAGCTCTACATCACCGGCTACCTGACGCAGCGCCTGCCCCCCGAAAGCTGGTACGAGGCCGTGCGAAAGGCGCTCGAGCCCGAGGCCGTGCGGGTCGAATCGCCGGATGGGGACCTCGAGGCGCTGGTTTTTCCGGCCCTCCCGGCGGAGGCCACCGCCCTGGCGCGCACCGCCGAGGTCGAGTCGAGCGAGGGCCCCATCGAACTGCCGCCCCTGCCGCCGCCCGAAATCGTGGCGGTGGTCCGCCCCTCCTCGGCCGCCGCGGCACCCTTCGTTCCGGAGCGGGTGTTCGAGACCCCGGCCGAATCGCTCCTCACGGCCGATGAGTCGCGCCGCGCCGGCATCGCCCTTCACGCCCTGCTGCAGCACCTCGATCGCGTAGCTGTGAACGAGATGGAGGTGGTGGCCGAAAAGGCCGCGGCAACGCTCCTGCCCGATTTTGCCCCCGAGCAGCGCACGGGGATTGCCCGCCGTGCGCTCTCGATCCGCCGGAGGCCGGAATTTTCGGCGCTCTTCGGGCCAGCGAGCCGTGCCGAAGTGCCGTTCCGCCTCGCCGCGCGCCAGCATGGCCGACCCGTTCACCTTGCCGGGCGGATCGACAGGATCGTGGTGGAAACGGGGCGCGTGCTGGTGGTAGACTACAAGTCCGACGCGTTGCCGCCAGGGAACGTTTCGGAGGTTCCTGCGTCATATCTGACGCAGGTCGGGCTCTATGCATATGTTGCAAGCCAGCTCTTCCCGGAGCTGGTGGTCGAAGCGGGCATATTGTGGACGACGCTGGAATCGTTGATGATTTTGCCGCAAGACCGACTCCGGGAAGCCGCCTCGGCTTTCACCATGCGGTGAAGTTGCTTGATCCGAGGCTTTACTCTTCCCAGCTTTTGGGATCAGAAGCGCACCGCTTTCAAACAAAGGCAAAATTCCCATGACAACTCACGTTTCCGATGCCACTTTCGGCGAGGAAGTTCTTAACTCCAAAGAGCCGGTGCTCGTCGATTTCTGGGCTGAATGGTGCGGCCCGTGTCGAGCTGTTTCGCCGCTGCTGGAAGAACTCTCGACCGAGCTGGCCGGCAAGGTGAAGATCGTCAAGCTCAACATCGACGAGAACCCCTCGACGACCGTCAAGTACGGTGTTCGCTCGATCCCCACCATGATCCTCTTCAAGGGCGGCGAGGCGGCCGACATGAAGATTGGCGCCGGCACGCCCAAGGCTGGGCTGGCCAAGTGGCTGCTGAGCCACGCGGCGACGACCCAGGCGGCCTGATCGCAGCAGACGTTTTTCGAAGCCCCGCCGGCGCGGCCGACGGGGCTTTCGTTCGGCCGGATGACGCTTGGCTGCCGAGCCTCGTCGGTCTTGGCGTCCGGGCGATCCGCTACCGGCGCTTGTTTTACCCCGCCGGCTTCGACCGTTGTCCCGTGCACCTCAACCCGTGGCCATGGCGCATGCGTCTTCTCACCATTTCGGGCAGCCTCAGAACCGCCTCTTCCAACACCGCTTTGCTCGAGGCGGTGGCGCGGCTGGCTCCGCCCGGGGTTGAAATCGTTTCTTACCTTGGTCTCGGGGAACTGCCGCACTTCAATCCCGACCTCGAGGCGGCCGGGCCGCCCCCCTCGGTGCTGGCGCTGCGGGCGGAAGTGGGCGCGGCGGACGGCGTGCTCTTCTCCTCGCCCGAATATGCCCATGGCATCGCCGGCAGCTTCAAGAACGGCCTCGACTGGCTGGTCGGGAGCCTCGAGTTTCCCGGCAAGCCCGTGGCCATTCTCAACGCCGCGCCCCGGGCATCCCACGCCGACGCCCAGATGCGAGAGATCCTGCGCACCATGTCTGCCCGGCTGATCGAGCCGGCGATGCTCACTCTACCGATCCAGGGTTCGCGGCTCGACGCGGCGGGCATTGCCGCCCGCCCGGATCTCGCCGAGCCGATCCGGGCCATGCTGCGGAGTTTCGTTGAAGCCATCCGCGAGGCGCAGTCGGCGGTCGCCTGATCCGCCCCGCCGTCAGTCGGGCGGCGTGCCGTTCTCGCGCAGCACTTCGCCCGCGAGGTGAAGCGAGCCGCAGATCACGATACGGGCATGCGGCACCTTTGCCGCTTCGCGCAGCGCACTCTTGATGCCGCGCATCGGCCGCGCCTTGAGCCCGAGGGAGCAGGCGAGATCGGCGAGGGTGCGCGCCGACCAGGACGCCCGTTCCCCGGCGATCTTGACCGTCAGGACCTCGACGGGCGCGTGGCCGAAATGCGCCAGAAACCCCCTGGCGTCCTTGTTGGCGAAGGTGCCCATGACGAGGACCAGCGGCCGCGGGCGGGCGCGGTGCATCTCCCGCAGTGCCTCGGCGAGGGCGGCGCCCCCGGCTTCGTTGTGACCGCCGTCGAGCCAGAGTTCCTGATCGCGATCGAGGAGCGCCCTGAGCTTGCCGTCGAGCGGCTGGAGCCGCGCCGGCCAGACGACCTTTCTCAGTCCCTCGGCGATCTCCGCCGGCGTGACCGGCAGCCCGAAATGCCGTGCCGCCGCGATCGAGACCGCCGCATTGCCGATCTGGTGCGGCCCGCGGAGCGCCGGCAACGGCAGGTCGAGGAGGCCGGCCTCGTCCTGGTACACGAGTTTTCCCTCCTGCGCGTAGCCATCGAAATTCTCCCCGGCGAGGAACGGCGTGACGCCCAGTTTCTTCGCCTCGGCCGCGATCGAGGCGAGCCCCTCCTCGCTCTGCCGCGCGACGACGAGTGGCGAGCCGCGCTTGATGATGCCAGCCTTCTCCCAGGCGATCTGCCGCACCGTGTCGCCCAGATATTCGACATGGTCGATGGAAACCGGGGTGATCACCGTGCCGAGCGGGTGGTCGACGACATTGGTTGCATCGTACCGCCCGCCGAGCCCGACTTCGAGCAGCAGGTAGTCCGCAGGCACTTCGGCGAACAGCTTGAGCGCCGCCGCGGTCGTGATCTCGAAATAGGTGATCGGCACGCCCCCGTTCACCTTTTCGCAATATTCGAGCGCCGCGTTGAGCTGGCGTGGCGTCACCAGCCGGCCGGCGAGCCGGATGCGCTCGCGGAAATGCACCAGTTGTGGAGACGTATAGACGTGCACGCGTTTGCCCGCCGCCTCGAGGAAGGCGCGCAGATACGCGACCGTCGAGCCCTTGCCGTTGGTGCCGGCGACGTGAATCACCGGCGGCAGGTGGTCCTGCGGACGCCCCATCTGCTCGAGCAGGCGCTGCATCCGGTCGAGGCTGAGGTCGATGAGCTTGGGGTGGAGCGTCAGGAGACGCTGGAGAATCTGGTCGGTGCGGGACAGTTTGGACCACCTTCCGCCCTCCCCGGGACGGGAGCGGCATCGAAGAACCGCCGAAGGGTGGACTCAACGCCCCTCGGCAGGTCTTCGCGGCAGCCTTGTCACACAGGCCGGGGCGGAAGTGAAGAGGCAGGCGGAGGGCCACCGGCGCCTCACGCGCGTGAAGGCGCGGTTGCCCCAAACCGCCGGCTGCGCCGGGTCGCCGAAACTTACTCGGCGTGCGCGGCCGCGGGCGGAGCCGTCACGAGGTCGTCGTCGCCCTCGGCACCGAGCACCGGCGCCGCAGCCACCGGCCGCGGCACGATCGCCGTCGCCGTGAGCTCGGCCGGCGCAGGTGCCCGGGTCAGCATGGCGACCAAGGAGCCGATCGTCGAGCGCAGGTTGTGGCGGTGCACGACCATATCGACCATGCCGTGCTCATAGAGATACTCGGAGCGCTGAAACCCTTTTGGCAGTTTCTCGCGGATCGTCTGCTCGATGACACGGGGACCGGCAAAGCAGATGAGCGCCCCCGGCTCGGCCAGCTGGATGTCGCCGAGCATGGCGTATGAAGCGGTGACGCCGCCGGTCGTGGGGTTGGTGAAGACGACGATATAGGGGAGGCCCGCTTCGCGCAGGCGCGCGACGGCGACCGTGGTGCGCGGCATCTGCATCAGGGAGAGGATGCCCTCCTGCATGCGCGCCCCGCCCGAAGCGGCGAAGAGGACGAAGGGGGTCTTGCGCCGCATGGCAGTTTCGAGCCCGGTCACAACGGCCGAGCCCGCCGCCATGCCGAGCGAGCCGCCCATGAAGTCGAAATCCTGCACCGCCGCGGTGACCTCGAGGCCGAAGAGCTTGCCCACCCCGACCAGGAGGGCATCGTCCATGCCGGTCTTCGCCCGCGCGTCGCGCAGCCGGTCGACATAGCGCTTCTGGTCGCGGAAGCGCAGCGGGTCGGTGGCAACCCCCGGCAGCGGCACCGTCTCGAAGCGCCCGCCGTCGAAGAAGTTGGCGAGCCGGTCGGTGCCCTTGATCTTCATGTGGTAGCCGGAATTCGGCACCACCCACTGGTTCGCCTCGAGATCGCGATAAAACACCATCTCGCCCGACTCCGGGTCCTTGACCCAGAGATTTTCGGGCGTCTCGCGCTTGGTGCCCAGAAACGAGCGGATTTTCGGCCGTACGACGTTGTTGATCCAGTTCATTTGCCTCTCCGCGACGGGCCGCCCCGCTTTGCGCGGAGACGTAGGAAACGATTATGGCAAATATAGTCGCTGCACCCGGGGAGGCAAAGCCGCCGCGGCGGGCGTGCACAAGGCTCCGGCGTGGGACGGGGGCGGGGGACGGCTGCGGGCGGTGCGGGGGGGCGGGCGGCGCATTTGACCCATGGTTCGACAGGCTCACCATGAGGGCGGGAATTGTGGCCAGCGATGCCTCGCATTCTTGCAATGCCCATCGAAAAGAGCCTGGCCCTGACCCCTCCTGAGGACCTCACCCTGAGCTTGTCGAAGGGCGAGGTCCGGGGAACATCACTCCCGGGATGACGGTGGTTGGGGCGCGAATTGGGCACCCCCTGCACGCCGCATTCTCGGCGTCATTCCCGCGCCAGCGGGAATCCATCTTGGCCAGAAGAACCGGCGCGTCAGATCGCATCCCGAGCCGGAG
>DASZTU010000395.1:0-18439 GCA_035547975.1 Devosiaceae bacterium
TATACGCTCAGCGCCAACGACATGCGGTTCGTCACCGCTCCCGGACCTTCGAACGGGGAAGAGTACTTCCAGCTGCTCAAGGACTGGTTCGACTGCCTTTACGAGGAGGGCCGCGCCGGGGCGCCGAAGATGATGTCGGTCGGCCTCCATTGCCGCCTCGTCGGCCAGCCCGGCCGCTTCATGGGCCTCAGGCGCTTCGTCGACTACATCAAGAGCAAGGACAAGGTCTGGACGCCGCGGCGCATCGAGATCGCGCGCCACTGGGCGAAAGAGCATCCCTACCAGCGGCCGGCGCTCATCCCCTCCGAGATGAGCAAGGCGGAGTTCGTGGAGAAATTCGGCTCGATCTACGAGCACTCGCCCTGGATTGCCGAACGCGCCTGGGAAGGCGAGCTCGGCCCGGCCAACGATACGGCAACCGGCCTCAATTTCGCGCTGCGCTCGGTGTTCCGCGCCGCGACCGAAGCCGAGCAGCTCGCCGTGCTGCGCGCCCACCCCGACCTCGCCGGCAAGCTCGCGGCCGCGAAGAGGCTCACCGAGGCCTCGACCGCCGAGCAGGCATCGGCCGGTCTGGACGTGCTCAGCGACGGGGAGCGGGAAAAGTTCACCCACCTCAACGCCGCTTACGTGCAGAAATTCGGGTTCCCCTTCATCATCGCGGTGCGCGACCACAGCAAGGCGGAGATCATGGCGGCCTTCGAGCAGCGGCTCGGCAATTCGCGCGAGACCGAGATCGAGACCGCCGCGCGGCAGGTCGAGCGCATTGCGCTGCTGCGCCTCAGGGCGATGCTGACGGACTGAGGCCGGCCATGGGCGAGAACGACACCTACGAACTCTACATCGGCAACAAGACCTATTCGTCTTGGTCGTTGCGCCCCTGGGTGCTGATGAAGGAGCTCGACATCCCGTTCAAGGAAACGCTCGTCCCCTTCACGCCCGACAGGCACGAGCGGTACCTCAAGTTCTCGCCCTCGGGGAAGGTGCCGACCCTCGACGATCACGGGACGATCGTCTGGGATTCGCTGGCCATCACCGAATATCTCGCCGAGCGCTATGGCCGCGTCTGGCCGCTCGATCCCGAGGCGCGCGCCTTCGCCCGCTGCGCGGCGGCCGAAATGCATTCGGGCTTTTCAGGGCTGCGCAACGCCTGCTCGATGGTGGTGGGCATCCGCGTCGAGCTCAACGAAATCGGCCCCGCCCTCGCCGCCGACCTCGAGCGCATCACGGCGCTATGGACCGAGGGGCTCAGCCGCTTCGGTGGCCCGTTCCTCGCCGGGAAGCGCTTCACCGCCGCCGACGCCTTCTTTTGCCCCGTGGCCTTCCGCGCCCAGACCTACGGTATCCTCAACGAAGGCGTCGCCGGCGACTACGTGCGGCAGCTTCTTGCCCTGCCTGCCATGCAGGAGTGGAGCCGCGCGGCACTCGCCGAAACCTGGCGCTGGCCCTCGGGGGAGGACGACGCCCACAAGGCCGGTAAAATCATCGCGGATTTGCGCGCCCTTCCGGCCTGATTTTCGCGGCCTGACCGCGCGGTTTCTTTACCCTTCCTCGATCCGGACATCGCGACGGCTGGAGCAGCCGCTTTGCGCCGGAACCAATTCCAAACCGCTGCCGTTGTTTCGGCGCGTGCAACAAAGCACGCCGAACCGCAATCGGGAGCCGCCATGTCCCGCTATGAACCTTACCCGCCTGCCCCTTCCCGCCCTGGCGCCCGCGTGCGCGTGGCCCAAGCGGATGCGGCCGCAAACCGCTACCGCATGCTGCTTACGGCCCTGATCCCCGCCGCCGCGCTGGTCGCGGCTGCCGCTGCAATGCTCGTCCAATTGTCGGGGGCCTGACCCCCTTCCTCCAGCGTCAAGGAAGCTTCCATGCTCGGCACCATACTCATCATCATCCTTATCCTGCTGGTCATCGGCGCCATCCCGTCGTGGGGTTATTCCCGCTCCTGGGGCCCCTACCCCTCGGGGATTCTCGGCGTCATCCTCGTGATCGTCATCATCCTCGTCCTCATGGGACGGATCTGACGTCTCGTCGACCCACCCCGTCCCTTGATCGTGATCAAGGTGCCGCGGCACCGGGCTTCTAAACGGAACCGGAGAAACGTCGATGGCATTGAAAAAGGCCAGGGCACAAGGAGTTTCAAACATGGCCGACGACATCAGCACCGCGGCTGCCGAGGCACGCTCGCGGGTCGAGGAACAGAGCCTGCAGGAACAGATCACCAAGCTTCAGGATGACATCAAGGCAATCGGCGCTTCGCTCGCCAAGCTGAGCGACGCCAAGGTGTCGGAAGCGCGCGCCACCGCACGGGCGCGCTACCGCACCCTCAAGAGCTCCGGTCAGCAGGTGGTCGACGATCTCGGCGAGCAGGTGAACGCCTATGAGGGCCAGCTCGCCGAAGCGATCCGCGAACGGCCGCTCACGGCGGTCGCCGGCGCCATCGGCATCGGATACCTGATCGCCCTCCTGTCCCGCCGCTAGAGCGGCGGGCGGAGGGGCAAATGGGGCTGCTTGGGGCGCTCGCCGGCCTGCTCGGCTTCGAGGCAGAGGCCGTCATCGAACAAATCAAGGAACAGGCGGTCGCGTTTAGCGTGATTGGCCTGTTTGCCGTGATCGCGGTGGTGTTCCTGCTGATCGCGGCCGACATCGGGCTCACCGCCTGGATCGGCCCGCTCTGGGCCGCTATCGCCATCGCCCTGGCCGCGATCGTCATCGCGTTGGTGATCTTCATCGCACTGCGCGTTCAGATGGCCGCCCGGCAGCGGCGACGCGCCGAGCAGCGGCGCCAGACCGAGTCGACCGCGATGGCGACGGCAGCACTGACCGTGCTCCCCGAGCTCCTCGAAAATCCTCTGGTGCGGAACGTGGGCGTGCCGGTGGCCATCTACGCCGCCCTGCTGCTCTTTGCGCCCAAGCGCAAGAAATAATTCCGCAGAGCGGCGCCCCACCTTTCCCGCACGGGTGTGACCGTCCCCAGCCGACGAGGCGGACTGCTCACTCCAGCGCCGCCGGGGAGGGGCCTACTCCAGCGGCATGAGGATGTGGGTTTCGACCCCACCCGGCGAAAAGCTGAGCCGCACCGAGCTGTCCAGCACCTTGTCGAGGCTGCGCTCGATGAGGCGCATGCCAAAGCCGGCTTCTTCGGGCTTGGTTACCGCCGGCCCCCCGCTCTCGACCCAATCGAGCCCGAGCCGGCGCCTGCCGCCCGTCGTATTGACCTCCCACCCGATGCTAACCCGACCCGTGCCAGCCGAAAGCGCGCCGTATTTGGCCGCGTTTGAAGCCAGTTCATGCAGGATCAACCCGAGGCCGAGCGCGTGGTCGGGCGGCAACTCGACGTCCTCGCCCTTGAGGATCATCTGCTCGGGTGCGGCAAGGTAGGGCTCGACCTGCGAACGGATGAGCTCGCCCAGCCAGATCCCCGACCAGTCGCGGTCCGCGAGCAGCATGTGAGCTTCCGAAAGCGTCCTGAGCCGCCCCGAGAAGGAATCGATGAACTGTTGCGGGTCGGGCTGCCGCCTGAGTGTTTGCCGCGCAATCGACTGGATCATTGCCAGCGTGTTCTTCACCCGGTGATTGAGTTCGCGGAGCAGCAGGCGCGTTTGCTCGGCGGCCTGGCGCGCATCGGTCACATCGATGTTGACGCCCATCATCACGAGGGGGCGCCCTGCGGCGTCGCGCTGATAGACGCGCCCGCGTCCGATCAGCCAGCGTCCGGTGGCGTTCACCCGGAACTCGACGTTGTAGTCGGTGCCTTCGTGAAAAGCCGCCTCGAGCCCCGCATTGACGCCCGGGATGTCCGGCCCGTCGATCCGCGCCCGAAGGTCATCGACCTTGAGAGGCCCGGTTGGAGGCAGGCCGAACATGCGGCGGAAGATGTCGTTGCCGACAATCTCCCCCGAGCGCAGATCCCAGACCCAGCTGCCGACGCGTCCGGCCTCGAGCGTCAGGGCATGCCGCCACTCCTCCTTGATCAGCTCGGCCGCCATGCGGGCACGCACCCGCGCCTCGTCCTTGAGCTCGAAAAGGGAGCCGCTGAGGGCCGCCAGGTCTGCGAGTTCGTCGAGCGAGGTTTCTTCGGGCGCTTCCCGCGGCTCGGGCGCAAGGACGCAGAGCGCCCCCACCTTCTGGCCCCGCACCAGCACGGGCGTCCCCACCCAGAACCGGCCGAAGGGCGCATCGGCCACGAGCGCCCCCTCCGCAAAGCGCGGATCAGCCTGGGCGTCCGGCACCACCAGCCACGGAAGGTCGGGCGTGTTCACCAGTGTTTCGCAAACGGAGTGGGCGGCGGGCCCTTCAGTCCGCTCGAAGCCCAGACGGGCAAAAAACAGCTGTCGCCCCTCAACCAGCAGACTGAGGAACGCGACCGGCGCGTCGAACAGCCGCCCCGCCATGCGCGTCAGCCGGCGGAAATCAGTGTCGTCGCCAAGCTCGAGCGCTTTCAGAGCGTCGACCCGCTCCCGGTAGGCGTTACCTCCCGTCGCCCCCCGCTCCCGGGGAGGATTCATCGCCATGTCCAACTCTCAACCCTAGATGCACGCCCGCGGCATCATGACGGGGCCTGCGACCCGCACTCGGAACGCGCTGTCACCTTGCCGGGTTCCTCGCCTCGGGGGACCGGCGATTTCCCCGAGCAGCACCTAGATGAGCGGCCGGGCGCCTTCTCCCAGGCCGCTCCAATGTGCCAGCTGCATCAACCCCTTGGGATCGATCACCTCGCAGGCCCGGTCGTGCCAGCGAATGAACTGCAGCCCCGCGAGCCGCTTCAGCGTCTTGTTGGTGTGGACGAGCGAGAGCCCCAGGGTGTCGGCGACGTGCTGCTGCGTAATGGGGATCATCAGGTGCGCCTCGGTGTCCAGTCCGACCGAGGCGGCCCGCTGGTGGATGAAGGCGATGAGGTAAGCCGCCCGTTCGAGCGCGCTGCGCCGCCCGACGCTCAGCAGGTTTTCGTCGAGCATGCGCTCTTCGCGCGAAGCGAGCCACGTGATGTCGAAGGCGAGGCCTGGATAGGAGCCGAAGAGCTCATCGAGCTTGTCGCGCTGGAAGACGCATAGCACCACCGGCGAGAGCGCTTCGACCGAATGCTGCATCTCCCCCATCACTGAACCCTGGAGCCCGATGAGTTCGCCGGGGAGGACATAGTTGAGGATCTGCCGCCTGCCGTCCTCGAGCGTCTTGTAACGGAAGGCCCAGCCCGAGAGCAGGGTGTAAAGGTGTGCGCTGTGGGCGCCTTCGGTGAGGATCAGCGCGCCCTGCTCCGCCACGAGCTCACCGCGTTTGAAGTTCGATACAAAGCTGAGCTCTTCCGGCGAGAACGCCCGGAACCGGGGCAGCGCCCGCAAGGGACAATGCTGGCAAGGCACCCGGCGGGTTGTGGTCGGCACGGCGACGCTCACGCTCGTTTTCTCCGCCCAGTATCCCGGATGCGGCAACGCAACGCCAGCCCCGCGACAGGGTTGCACTGCCGGAGGGTATGTCATTGTTAAATGACCGACTCCGCCATGGCGCACCATTGTCGCGCCGGAAGTCTCGGAGTTCGTCGCCTACTATGCTGGTTGGAAAGCGCGTCCTGGTGGTCGAACCAGAGTTCCTTGTCGCGCTCGACCTCCAGCGGCTGCTGGAATCGGCCGGCGCAACCGAAACCGCGTTTGCCCGCAGCGTCGGCGAAGCGCGGCAGCTCGATGGGCATTTCGCGCGCTACGATCTCGTGCTGGTGGATGTGCCGGGCGAAGGCGTGGAAGCGACCGGGCTTATCCGTCAGCTACGGGAGGAGGGAATTGCCGTCGTCGCCATGACGACCGGCACGCTCCACCGGCCGGCCTTTGGAGTGCCCCTTCTGGGCAAGCCCTTCACCGACGATACCCTGCTTGCCGCCTGCGACCGGGCGATGGCCGGCCGACCGCTCGCCCCTTGATCAGCCGAGCGGATGGCCGCTCGTGACCTGCGTCGAGATGGCGTCGGGTCCGAAATCCCCCTCGCCCGCCACCTGCAGCAGATCCTGCAGCCGCGCGCGGGCCCGGCTCACGCGGCTCTTCATCGTCCCGACCGCGCAGCCGCAGATGTTGGCCGCTTCCTCATAGGAAAAGCCGGAGGCGCCGATGAGGATGACAGCCTCGCGCTGGTCGTCGGGAAGCTTGGCGAGCGCCTTCTTGAAGTCGGCGAGGTCGAGATGCCCGAACTGCGCCGGGTGCACCGACAGGCGCTCGGTGAAGAGGCCATCGCTGTCCTGCACTTCCCGGCCGCGCTTGCGCATCTGGCTATAGAACTCATTGCGCAGGATCGTGAACAGCCACGCCTTGATGTTGGTGCCGAGCTCAAAGCTGTCCTGCTTGGCCCACGCCTTCATGATGGTGTCCTGCACGAGGTCGTCCGCCTTGTCGTGCCGCCCGGACAGTGAGAACGCAAACGCCCTGAGGCTCGGCAAGGTGGCGAGCAGATCGCGCTTGAAGGAGGGTGCGTCAGACGAGTTGTTTCCCGCCATGGTCGGTCCCGCCTCGGCGTGGCCTTGTCACGCTGTTCCGCCTCGTCCAGCTTTTCGAGCAATTCGAGGAACTTGTCAGGAATTGTCTCGCTCTGCACGGCGCCGTAAAGAGCTCTGAGCTTCATGCCGATATCGGAATTTGGGCCCAAGCCATCGTCGCCGCGCCGGGAGCCGGTGCCCGTCGCAAATTGCATGTGCGTTTTGTCTTTCATTACCGTGCCTTCGCCAGCCCCCACAGTGGCGCTACTCAGGCTAAAATGCCCACAAATGACTAAAGTTCCAAGCCGCCCGGAACTTTTCCCATGTTGCTTCGTTTGGAGCGGCACGGACTGACACTGCGTCACAGGGAGTATGCTTAATGACGTTGTCTACGCGGATCGCCCCGCATCTGCCCTACCTGCGCCGCTTTTCGCGCGCTGCCAGCGGTTCGCAGACCTCCGGGGATGCCTATGTAGCTGCAACGCTCGAGGCGCTGATCGCCGATACCTCGATCTTTCCCGAAGCCTCGAGCGACCGGATTGCCCTCTACAAACTGTTCTCTCGTCTCTTCACTTCTTCCAGCATCACCGTGCCGGCGCCGACCTCGAGCTTCGCCTGGGAGCAGCGCGCCGCCCGCAATCTCGCCAACCTTTCGCCCCTGCCAAGGCAGGCATTCCTGCTCGTCGCCGTTGAAGGCTTCACGGAGGAACAGGGAGCGGAAATTCTCAGCACAAGCCTCGAGGAGTTCCGTGCCCTCCTCAATGAGGCCTCGGTGGAAATCTCCCGGCAGGTCGCGACCGACATCCTCATCATCGAGGACGAGCCGCTGATCGCCATGGACATCGAGCAACTGGTCGAGAGCCTCGGCCACAACGTGACCGGCATCGCCCGCACGCACCGCGAGGCCGTCTCGATGTTCGGCAAGACGCATCCGCGCATGATCCTGGCCGATATCCAGCTCGCCGACGGCAGCTCGGGGATCGACGCGGTCAACGACATCCTGACCACCCAGTCGGTGCCGGTGATTTTCATCACCGCCTTCCCGGAGCGTCTGCTGACCGGGGAGCGGCCGGAGCCGACCTTCCTCGTGACCAAGCCGTTCAACCCGGACATGGTCAAGGCACTCATCAGCCAGGCATTGTTTTTCGACGAAGGGTCGCGCGCCGCGGCCTGACGTCGTTCACTCGTCGCTTCGCAAGCGAAGACTGGGCCGGGCTTTCCCGGCCCTTTTTTGTTGCCCAGATGGTGTGTGGAACCGGCTCGCGACCACTCGCGTTTGTTGTTCGACTTGTCGTTGTTCAACAACGCCAGGAAAAGGAGATCCAAATGCTGTATTGGGCAGCCGTCTTTCTAGTCATTGCGCTGGTCGCCGGCGTATTGGGATTCAGCGGCGTCGCAGGCGCATCCGCCGGCATCGCGCAGATTCTCTTCTTCATCTTCCTCGTTCTGCTGGTCGTCTCGCTGATCGCAGGCCTGCTGCGGCGAAACGCGTAGCTGATTATCGTTTTCTTCCTGAGGAATGCGGCCCCCATTGAGGGGCCGCTTTTCTTTTGTCAGGCCGGAAGGCCGAACTGGCCGTGCTCGAGGGCCCGCATGACGCCCCGCAGCTCAGCCAGGCCCTTGAGCCTGCCGATCGTCGGATACCCCGGCTGCGACCGGCGGGCGAGGTCGTCGAGGATGTCCTGACCATGGTCCGGGCGCATCGGGATCTGCCAGTCGCGCCGCCCGGCCGCCTTGCGCCGCCGCTCCTCGGCGACGGCCGCCGCAATAAGGGCGACCATATCGGTGTCGCCCCCCAGGTGCTCGGCTTCGTAGAACGAGCCGACGAGATCGGCGGTATCGCGCTTGACGTTCCGCAGATGGAGGAAATGAACCCGGTCGCCCAGCCGCCGCATCATGCCGGGGAGGTCGTTGTCCGGCCGCGAGCCGAGCGAGCCCGAGCAGAAGGTCATGCCATTGGCTGGGCTGTCGACGGCCTTCAGGATCGCCGAAAAATCCGCTTCCGTGGACATGATGCGCGGCAGCCCGAGCAGGGAGAACGGCGGATCGTCGGGGTGGCACCCGAAGCGGAGACCGAGCTTTTCGGCGAGCGGAATGATCTCCGAAAGGAAATCGATGAAATGGCGGCGCAGTTGCTCGGGGGAGATGTGGCCGTATTCGGCGAGGTGCTCGCGCACCCGCTCCATGGTCATGGTTTCAGTCGAGCCGGGAAGCGCCGTGGTGATGTTGCGCCCGAGCGTCGCCTTCTGTTCGTCGCTCATCCCGGCAGCGCGGCGCGCTGCCCCCTCGACAATCGCGGGGGTAAAGCTCTCGGCGGCACCCGGCCGCTGCAGCAGGTGGATATCGAACACGGCGAAGTCGACGATGTCGAAGCGCATGCAGGTGCCGCCGCTCGCCACCTCGTAGCGCAGGTTGGTGCGCGTCCAGTCGAGCACCGGCATGAAGTTGTAGCAGATCACCTCGAGCCCGGCCGCCGCGACGTTTTCCATGCTCGCCTTGTAGTTGGCGAGGTGCTCGCGCCAGGGGCCCTTCTGCTTCTTTATATCTTCCGAGACGGGGAGGCTCTCGATCACCTCCCATTTGAGCCCCGAGGGTCGCCCATCCTTGCGGGTCGCGATCTGCTGCTGCCGGCGGGCGATTTCCTCCGGCGTCCACACGACCCCGTTCGGGATGTGGTGCAGGGCCGAAACTACCCCTTCCACGCCCGCCTGCAGCATGTCGTCGATGCTGGCGATATCCTTTGGCCCGAACCAGCGCCAGGTCTGTCTCAACTCTTCCTCCCGCGTGAAATCGTATTCTTATGGATTGGCGAGCGCGATCAGGTGATCGGCGTGGCAGGGACTTCCGGGCTCGCACCAGCAGGCGAGGTTGTGTCCGCCCAGTCCGGCGATGATTTCCTCCCGGGACGGCGGCTTGCGGCCGGGATCGAGCCCGGGATCGAGGGCGCCATCCAACCAGGCGGCGCACAGCTCGACCGCGCGCGCCTGCGCGGCCTCCGGCTCGAGGTTGAAGCGGCGCGCCACGTCGGCGATGGCAAAGGGATTGCCCCACTTGCCCGGCCGGGTCACCATCCGCGCCGGCAGCCCGTTGAGCCGGCGGGACATCGCCTGCAGGTCAAACCCCTTGACCCGCTGAAAGGTGATCCGTTGCGGACGCGGCGCCATGGTCACGACCCGGTGTGCTGGATGGTGACGACCTTGGGCACGAAATGCCGGCACCCGCGGTCGAGACAAAGGCCATGGATCCAGACCTCGCCGTTGCCGAACATGATGCCCTGGTCGTTGACGAAGAGATCGCCGTATTGCTGCTTCGTCACGGCGTCGACGATGTCGGGAGTCATGATCTGGTCATAGGCCGCGACGAACGCCGCCGATGACCGGATGGTCCGTTTGTGTCCGTTGATCGTCACCACAATCGGATATCGCACGAACGCGGCGACATCCTGCTTGTTGCGGTTGGCGACCGCGTCCTGGAACGCGCTGATGGTCGTCTGGTAGAGGGCGTGGTCGCCGAGGTCGGCATCGATGGCGGCATTGACGCTCGCCTCGTCGGCAGAAGCGGCGGCGGCACTGCCGGCGAGCATCATCGCGATCAGGACTGCCCGGGCAATTCCCCGCCGCATGGCTCAGGCCGCCTCCGGCAGGCCCACCTCGGGCAGATCAGGCCGCCGCGACATCGCCCGCCCCATGACGGCTTCGATTTCGGCGACTTCGGCGGGGTCGAGCGGCAGGCGCGGCGGCCGCGTCACGTCACTGCCCCGCCCCATGATCTTCTCGCAGAGCTTGATCGCCTGGACGAGGTCGTGCCGCGCATCGAGGTGGAGCAGCGGCATGAACCAGTCGTAGAGCTCCATCGCCTCGGCGAGCCGCCCGGCAGCGGCCAGCCGGAACAGCGTCTCGCCCTCGCGCGGAAAGACGTTGGAGAGGCCCGAAACCCACCCCCGCGCGCCGAGCGCCACGCTTTCGAGCACCACGTCGTCGAGGCCGCAGAACGGGATGAAGCGGTCGCCAAGGAGGTTGCGGATGTCGACGAACCGCCGGGTGTCACCGGACGATTCCTTGAAGGCGACGATCGTGTCGATGTCGGCCAGCTGCTTGAGCATGGCCGGCGTCACGTCAATCCGATACGCGGGAGGGTTGTTGTAGATCATGATCGGCAGGTCGCTCGCCCGCGCGATGGTGGCGAAGTGCTCGATCGTCTCGCGCGGCTTGGCGGCGTAAACCATTGCCGGCAGCACCATCAGCCCGTCGACACCGATCCGCTGCGCCTCTCGCGCGTAGGATGAGGCGAACGCGCTGGTGTATTCGGCAACCCCGGCGATGACCGGCACCCTGCCCCCGGCGACGTCCCGGGCGACCTCGAGCAGCCCCACCTTTTCGGCGGGGGTCAAGGCGGTGTTCTCGCCGACGGTCCCCCCGACGATGAGCCCGGACACCCCGTCGCGCACGAGCGCGGCGATGACCCTGCCCGTTGCCTCGAAATCGACCGAAAAATCCTCGGCAAACTGCGTCGTCACCGCGGGAAACACCCCACGCCAGTCGGGTAGCTCCGCCATGCGCATCTCCATCTCGAACCGTTCTTTGGCTGCTTTTACCGGTACTTCATGGCACCCGGCAAGCAACAGGACCGGTTAACCGCCGCCTTCCGGCCCGATTGACGCCGAACTGTCCCCCGCTATACGACCGCGGCGTTCCCCGGAGCCCACCCATGCCCCAGCGTCGCTTTGTGCTGACCCTCATCTGCAACGACCGCCCGGGAATCGTCGCGGCGGTGACGACCGAGCTCTTCGGCCTCGGCGCCAACATCGCCGAAAGCAATCAGTTCTGGGACCAGGAAACCGGGCGCTTCTTCATGCGCCTCGCCTTCACGGCGCCCGAAACCGTGGCGCGTGAAGACATCGAGCGGGTGCTGAAGCCGGCGATCGAGCGCTTCGGCATGATCACGGCGCTCGTCGACCAGGCGCGCCGGCCGCGCATCCTGATCCTCGTCAGCAAGTTCGACCACGCGATGCTGCACCTCATCTACCAGCACCGCGTCGGCTGGCTCGATGCCGATATCGTCGGCATCGTCTCCAACCACGACGACAGCCGCCGCACCGCCGAGAACGAGGGTATCCCCTATCACTATTTGCCGGTGACGCCGCAGACCAAGCAGGAGCAGGAGGAAAAGATCCTGCGCCTCGTCAACGAGACGGGCGCCGACCTCGTGGTGCTGGCCCGCTACATGCAGGTTTTGTCGGAGAACCTCGCAACCCGCCTCTACGGGCGCGTGATCAACATACACCACTCGTTCCTGCCCAGCTTCAAGGGCGCCAAGCCCTACCACCAGGCGCACGAGCGCGGCGTCAAGCTGATCGGCGCGACGGCACACTACGTGACCCCCTCGCTCGACGAGGGGCCGATCATCGAGCAGGAGACGGCGCGGGTGAACCACGCGATGAGCCCGGACGACCTCATCGCCGCGGGCCGGGACATCGAAAGCCGCGTGCTGGCCCGGGCGGTAAAGCTCCATATCGAGAGCCGCATCATGCTCAACGGCCGCAAGACCGTGGTGTTCGGCTAGGCCATCACGGCTGGCCGGCCCGAGCCGATCACCCGCGAAACCGCAATTTTCATTTCGGTGGCTATCCGCGCGTCGCTTAACTTGACGCTCGCGATCATGTTTGATAGCGAAATCCGGACAACGGTACTCCACAAAAGCGAACGACCATGCTTGTCCCATTGCTGATCATGCTGCGCGAAGGCATCGAAGCGTCCCTGATCGTCGGGATCGTCGCGACCTATCTCGTCCAGACCGGTCGGCGCAGCTGGCTCTTCGCGGTTTGGGGGGGAGTTGCCCTGGCGGTGCTGCTCTCGGCCGCGGTGGGACTGGGCCTGGCCGTCCTCAATGCCGATTTTCCGCAGCGCCAGCAGGAGCTGTTCGAAGCCCTGATCGGCATCGTCGCCGTCGGCATGCTGACCTCGATGGTATTCTGGATGAAGAAGGCGGCGCGCTCGATCAAGGCCGGGCTTCACCATTCGATCGACGAGGCGCTGTCGGCGCGCACTCAGAACCAGGGACTGGCGCTGGTGTGCCTCGTTTTTCTCGCGGTGGCGCGCGAAGGCCTCGAATCGACGGTCTTCCTGCTCGCGACCTTCCAGCAATCGAGCGGCCCATGGGCGGCGATCGGCGCCGTCACTGGCCTCGCCGGCGCCGCCGTGATCGGCTTTGCCATCTACTGGGGCGGCGTGCGGATCAACCTTTCGCGCTTCTTCCGCTGGACCGCGGTCTTCATCCTGGTCGTCGCGGCGGGACTGCTCTCGGCCGCGGTCGGATCGCTGCACGAGGCGGGGGTCTGGAACGGTCTCCAGCAGGTGGTGTTCGACTGGAGCCATGTGCTGCCGCAGGAATCGACCCTGGGCACCTTCCTCTACGGGATCCTCGGCTACCGCGACACGCCGACGGCCTCGCAGGTGATCGTCTATCTGGGCTTCCTGATCATTGCGCTGCCGATCTTCTTCTTCGGCATGCCGCAAATCCCGCTGCGTTCCCGCCGCACGACCTGAGCCATGAACCGTCTCAGGCTGTGGCTGGCGGGCGCCATCGCGGTCCTCGCCCTGGTGGTGATCGCCCTCGTGGTGGTCCTGGTCGTAACGCGCGGCATGCAAAAGCCCGCCCCGCTCGAGCAGGTCGCGATCGAGGTCTCCGATACCGCCTGCACCCCGTCGGCCGTGACGGTTGGGGCGGGAACACCGCGCTTTGCCGTCAAGAACACCTCGAACCGCGTCATCGAATGGGAAATCCTCAATGGCGTGATGGTCGTTGCCGAACGCGAGAACATCGCCCCCGGGTTCACCGTTGAGCTGACGCCGCGGCTTGAACCCGGCAGCTACCAGATGACGTGCGGCCTCCTCTCCAATCCCAAGGGCACGCTCACCGTCACAGCAGCCGGGGGCACCGCAGCCCTGCCCGCGCCCCCGCGTCCCGTCGACCTCGTCGCCCCGACGGCGGAATATCGCGTCTATGCCATCCAGGCGGCGGATGCGCTGGATGCGGCGGCCGGTGCGCTCAAGACGGCCGTAGCCGCCGGCGACATGGCCGCGGCGCGCACGCATGCCGCCGAGGCGCTCGCCGAGCTGGGGCATCTCGCGCCGGTGCTGCACCTGTTCCACCAGGATGCCGACGCGCTGACATCGGGCCCCACCGCCCTGTCGGCACTCGCCGGGGCGCTCGCAGCGCCCGCACCTCCGGCCGATCTCCCGGGGCTCGTCGACACGGTGGCGCAAAGCGCCAAGAACCTCGCCGGCAGCGTGCACGCGACCACGCCCGCACCGCATGAAATCATCGCCGGCGCCGCAACCGTCGCGACCGACCTGGCAAAGGGATTCGATGACCCCGCCGTCGCGGCGGCCCGGATCGCAGGGGTCCGCAAGGTGGTCAACCTGTTTCAGTTGCTGACGGTGCGCGCCGACAAGACCCTGGCCGCCAAGCTCGAGACCGACCTCTCCGGCATCGAGGCGGCCCTCGCCAAATCGCCCGCGCCCGACGCCAAGGCGCTCGCCCCCCAACTGACCGAACTCGGCGCCGACCTCGTCGCGCTGCTCTCCGCCCTCGGCCTCAACACCAATTCCTGATCCGCCGATGTCACGCTGCCCCTTTCCGCACCACCTCTTCACCCGCAAGTCCGAGAAGGAGGAGCCCTCGCTGCCCTCGCGGCGGGCGTTGTTCAGGGGCGCCGCCGCGGTGGGTGGAACGGCGATGATCGCGGGGCTCGCGCCCGCCTATGCCGCCGAACCCGCCACCGCCCCGGAACAACCCGTGGACCCGGCGCTCGAGACGGTGCCGTTCTACGGCGTGCACCAGGCAGGGATCGTCAACCCGGCACCGGCGGCCGGCATGTTCGTGAGCTTCAACGTCCTTGCCGAAGACCGCAAGGAACTGGACGAACTGTTCCGGACGTTGACCGACCGCTTCGCCTTTCTCACCCAGGGTGGACCGGCGGCGACTGCGCCCGAGGCCTTCCCGCCGCCCGATTCCGGGCTCCTCGGCCCGAACGTCACGCCGCACGGGCTGACCGCGACCCTCGCCGTCGGCACCTCGCTTTTCGACGAGCGTTTCGGGCTTGCCCCGCTCAAGCCGCGGCGGCTCCAGCCCATGACCGCGTTCCCCAACGATAAGCTCGACGCCGACTGGTGCCACGGGGACCTGCTGGTCCAGTTCTGCTCCGAGTCGGCCGAGGCCAACCTTCACGCCCTGCGCGACATCATCAAGCACACGCCCTCTCTGCTCATGGTGCGGTGGAAGCAGGACGGTTTCCTGCCGCAATCCACGGTGCGTGCGGGTGGTCGCACGACGCCGCGCAACCTTCTCGGCTTCAAGGACGGCACCGGCAACCCCGATGCCTCGGACCCCGCCCTGATGGACCGGATTGTCTGGGTGCAGCCCGATTCCGGCGAACCGGACTGGGCGGTGGGCGGCTCCTATCAGGCGGTGCGCATCATCCGCATGCTGGTCGAGCAGTGGGACCGCACGCCCCTCATCGAGCAGGAGAAGATCTTCGGCCGCAACAAGGCGACCGGCGCCCCTCTGGACGGCACGGACGAGCATGACCTCCCCGCCTATGGCGCCGATCCCAAGGGGCTCAAGATTCCGCTCGATTCGCACATCCGCCTCGCCAATCCGCGGACGCCGGAAACGGAAGGCAATCTGATGCTGCGCCGCCCCTACAGTTATTCCCGCGGCGTCAACCGTGCCGGCCAGCTCGACATGGGGCTGATCTTCAACTGCTTCCAGGCGGACCTCGAACGCGGCTTCATCACCGTGCAGAAGCGGCTCGATGGCGAGCCCCTCGAGGAATACGTGAAGCCCACCGGCGGCGGCTATTTCTTCGCCCTGCCGGGCGCGACCGGCCCCGGCCGCTATCTCGGGCAGAGCCTGATGGAGGCTGCGGCCTGAGCCATGCCTCCGTAAGCCGGGCTTTGGCGCTGGACGTCTGTCCTTGCCGAGCCGGACCTGCCCACTCATTCAGGGAGACCCAATCGTGAAGAAGCTTGCCGCCCTTGCCGGGTTCGCCATTCTCCTCGCTGCTCCGAGTGCCGAGGCCGCGACCAATCCGCTCGACCTCGTAGGCCCGGTTTCGGACTACAAGATCTACGTGAGCCAGCACGTCGACGACCTCGTTTCGCGCACGCAGCAGCTGGTCGATGCCATCAAGGCGGGCAATCTCGAAAAGGCCAAGGGGCTCTATGCCACGACCCGCGTCCCGTATGAGGCGATCGAACCCATCGCCGAGCTCTTTTCGGATCTCGATTCGGCGATCGACTCCCGCGCCGACGACCACGAGAAGAAGGAGGCCGATCCCGGCTTCATCGGGTTTCACCGCATCGAGTACCTGCTGTTCGCCAAGGGCGATGCGGCAGGCGCGGTGCCCTTCGCCGACCAGCTGCTCGAGAACGTCAAGGCGCTGCAGACCCGGATCGCCGGGCTTGCCGTCGAACCGAAGGTCATGGTCGGCGGCGCCGCGGGACTGATCGAGGAGGTCGCGGCCAGCAAGATTTCGGGCGAGGAGGATCGCTATTCGGGCACCGACCTCTACGACTTCAAGGCCAATATGGACGGCGCCGAAAAGATCGTCGAGCTCGTCGACCCGCTGGTGAAGAAGGAAGATCCGGCCCTCGCCGACAAGATCGCCGGCAATTTCAAGACCGTCGACGAGGTGCTGGCCAAGTACCGCACCGCGGATGGCGGCTTCGAGACCTACGACAAGCTCGCCGAGCCCGATCGGCTCAAGCTCCAGGGCCCGATCACCGAGCTCGCCGAAGACCTCGCCAAGCTCACCGGCACGCTCGGCATCGAGTAGGTCGGGGCCGTCCCTCCGCAGGGGCTGGCGCAGCCCCGGCGATGGTCATATGGCTCCCCGAACAATGGAGGAAGCCATGACCGAAACGGTGTTCGCCGCCGGCGACATTCCCTGGGTCGAGGCCGCGCCCGGCAGCCGCCGCCGCGTCCTCATCCATACGCCCGAGCTGATGCTGGTCGAGTTCAGCTTCGAGGAAGGCGCCGTCGGCGCCCTCCATTCCCACCCGCATGTCCAGTCGAGCTACGTCGCCGAGGGGCGCTTCGAGGTCACGGTCGGCGGGCTAACGCGCGTCCTCGGTCAAGGCAGCAGCTTCATCGTTCCGTCGGGCGTGACGCATGGCGTGCGCGCCCTCGCGGCCGGGCGGCTGATCGACAGCTTCACCCCGGCGCGGGCCGATTTCCTCTAAGGCGGCCGGGCGCAAAATCCGATTGATCGGCGGGCGATTACTCCCCACACTTGCCGCCAGGACCTCCGGGGACATGGGGGAGGAACGTCAGGATGCCTGCTCTTGCGGCGGTGGCGCGAGCCATCAGCGCGCTCAACCGTGTTGTCGGGTACGTCTTTTCCTGGCTGTCGCTGGCGATCGTGCTCGTCTGCTTCACGGTGGTCGTCGAGCGCTATCTCTTCCGCCACACCGACCTGTGGATGCAGGACCTCTACGTGTGGATGAACGGCATCATGTTCACCGCCGTGGCCGGCTTCGCCCTGCTCCGCAATGACCACGTGCGGGTCGACATCTTCTACCGCCCCTGGAGTATCCGCCGTAAGGCGATTGCCGACCTCGTCGGCGTGCTGGTCTTTCTTCTCCCGTTCTGCACGGTAATCTTCATCTACGCCCTGCCCTTCGTCACCCGCTCCTGGCGGCTCCACGAAGGCTCGGCCAATGTCGGCGGAATGCCCGGGCTCTTCGTCCTCAAGAGCTTCATCCTCGTCTTCATCGGCCTCGTCGGGCTCCAGGGCATCGCCATGCTCTGCCGCGCGATCCTGGTGCTCGCCGGCCGCGAGGAGCTGCTGCCCGCCGAACTTCGCTACGCCGCCGAGCCGTCGCTTCCCGAGGAGCGCCTCTGATGGAGGTTTCCCCGCTCGGCGAGGTTCTGGCCGCACTCATGTTCGTGGGCGTCATCGGCGCCCTGATGCTGGGTTTCCCGGTCGCTTTTTCGCTCGCCGGCACCGCGCTGATCTTCGGCGGCGCCGGCATCCTGCTGGGCGTGTTCGATCCTTCGAACCTGGCGTCGCTCGCCTCCCGCTACACCGGCACCATGACGAGCGAGGTGCTGGTCGCCGTCCCGCTCTTCATCTTCATGGGCGTGATCCTCGAACGCTCCGGCATCGCCGAGCGGCTGCTGCTGACGATGGGAAAGCTGTTCGGCCATGTCCGTGGCGGCCTCGGCTTTTCGGTGGTGCTGGTCGGAGCGCTCCTCGCCGCCTCGACCGGCGTCGTGGGCGCAACCGTCGTCACCATGGGGCTCATTTCGCTGCCCGCCATGCTGCGGGCCGGTTACGACCCCAAGCTCGCCTCGGGCGTCATCTGCGCGTCGGGCACGCTCTGCCAGATCATCCCGCCCTCGACCGTGCTGATCTTCATGGGCGACATGCTCTCCTCGATCAACGCCGAGGTGCAGATGCAGAAGGGCAATTTCGCGCCCGAACCGGTCTCGGTGGGCGCGCTCTTCGCCGGCGCCTTCCTGCCCGGTCTCGTACTGGTCGTCCTCTACTGCGGCTGGATCGCGTTTCGCGCCATCGTCGCGCCCGAGAGCGTGCCGGCGACGCCCCCCTCCCCCGAGGAGCGCGGCGGTTTGGGACGCGAAGTCGTGGTGGCGCTCCTGCCGCCGCTCCTCCTCATCCTCGCGGTGCTCGGCTCGATCCTCGGCGGCATCGCGACCCCGACCGAGGCCGCTTCCGTTGGTTCGATCGGGGCGCTGATCCTCGCCGCTTTCGCCCGGCAGCTCAATCTGCGCATGCTGCAGCAGGCGGTGATCGCGACCGCGAGCGTCACCTCGATGGTGTTCATCATCCTCTTCGGGGCCGCGGTGTTCTCGATCGTGTTCCGGCTGATGGGCGGGGAGGCGCTGGTCGATGGCCTCCTGACCAACATGCCCGGCGGCGCAGTCGGCGCAACGATCATCGTCATGGCGGTGATG
>DASZTU010000396.1:0-4146 GCA_035547975.1 Devosiaceae bacterium
CCCCAACGCCAAGGACCTCGCCAGCCGCGACGTCGTCAGCCGCTGCATGACGCTCGAGATCCGGGAGGGGCGCGGGGTGGGGCCGAAGAAGGACCACATCTTCCTTCACCTCGACCACCTCGACCCGAAAGTCCTGCACGAAAGGCTGCCGGGCATCACTGAGAGCGCCCGCATCTTCGCCGGCGTCGATCTGACGCGCGAGCCCATCCCCGTGCTGCCGACGGTCCACTACAACCTGGGCGGCATCCCGACGAACTATCACGGCGAGGCGCTCAACCCGACCGAGGCCGATCCCGACCGCGTCGTGCCCGGCCTCATGGCGGTGGGCGAAGCCGCCTGCGCCTCGGTGCACGGCGCCAATCGGCTCGGCTCCAACTCGCTGACCGACCTCGTCGTGTTCGGCCGTGCCGCGGCGCTCCGGGCTGGCCAGGTGATCGACCGCAAATCGGCCGTTCCGGGCATCAACAGGGCGCAGGACGAAAAGATCCTCTCGCGCTTCGACCGGCTTCGGCATGCCAAAGGCGGCGCCCCCACGGCGCAGCTGCGTGAAAAGATGCAGCGCACCATGCAGGAGGATGCGGCCGTGTTCCGCACCGCCGAATCGCTGCAATCGGGCGTCCGCCGCATGAGCGAGCTCTGGGGAACGCTCGCCGACCTCTCCGTCACCGACCGGTCGATGATCTGGAACTCCGACCTCGTCGAGACGCTCGAGCTCGAAAACCTCATGGCCAACGCCATCACCACGGTGGTCTCGGCCGAGGCTCGGCAGGAAAGCCGCGGCGCCCACGCCCGCGAGGATTTTCCGAACCGGGACGACGTCAACTGGCGCAAGCACACGCTGAGCTGGCTCGATCCCCAAACCGGCGCCGTGCGGCTGGGCTACCGGCCGGTGCACGTCGACCCGCTGACGCCCGAATCCGACGGCGGCATTTCGCTCAAGAAGATTGCGCCCAAGGCGCGCGTCTATTGATGGAGAACGGCATGCGGCACCTCGTTACCCTCGGCCTCCTCGTCGCCTCTCTGGTGACCGCCCCGCCGGCACTGGCCGCGGCCGCCGGCAATCCCATGGCGGCCTTCGTCAAGTCCTGCGAGACCCAGATGTACATGTCGGCCAGCCAATGCGCCTGCATGGCCGACCGGGCGGCGAAGGAGCTCGATGCGCAGGCCATCGCCTATCTCAGCCTTCCCGCCCTCGACGTCGCGCATTCCACCGCCATGTCGAAGTCGATGTCGGCGGCCGAGCGGGTAAAGATCGACCACTTCATGGCCACCGCACCGCACCAGTGCGGGGCACCCTAGCGGCATGGGCGATGCCGCGCCGATCGCTGAGGATGCGGTCGCATCGGTTGCGACGCTCTGGAACTGGCGCCGGCGCGTGGCCGACCTCTGGCACGGCATTCGCGCCGCCGAGTCGCCTGAGGCCGGCTTTGAGCTCTGGAAATCCACCCGCGCGGAGCTGTTTGCCCGTCATCCGCAGAGGCCGCTCGACCCGGGCGGCGACATGCCGGACTATTTTGACTACGACCCGGCGCTGCGTTTCGCTGTGGGGCTCGACCCGCCGCGCGCTACCGAACCGGTCTATATGCCGGCCGGCAGGGACGGCGAAGTCCAACTCGAGCCGTTCGCCGAAACGGCGGGCCTTGAGGAGCGCCTCGGCGCAGAACTGACGCTCTACTGGGTGACGGGGTATGGGGGCGGTGTGTTCCTGCCCTTCCTCGACGCCACCTCCGGCACCGAGACCTATGGCGGCGGCCGCTATCTTCTCGACAGCATCAAGAGCGCCGACCACGGCACAACGCCCGACGGCCGGACGATCCTCGACTTCAACTTTGCCTACAACCCCTCCTGCTACTACTCGCCGCGCTGGGTGTGCCCGCTGGCGCCGCGCGGCAACCGGCTGCCGGCGCCGGTGCGCGGCGGCGAGAAGGGTCACCGGCCGTGACCCCCGCTATCGCCCCCGCCGGCTATTCCGGGACGCCCCTCACCCAAAAGCTCGGGTATCGGGATGGGCAGCGCATCCTCTTCATCGCCCTGCCGCCCGAATTGTACGAGCTCCGCACCGCCCGCGACTTCATCGAGCGGCGCGAGGCCGACTGGACGAGCTTCGCCTCGGGCGAGAGCGGCTATGATGTCATCCACGGCTTCACCACCCGGCGCGCCGACCTGGAACGGGCAGCCAGCGGCCTTATTTCGCAGGTGGCGAAGAACGGGATGGTCTGGATTTCCTGGCCGAAAAAGGCGAGCAAGGTGTTGACCGACATCACCGAGGACACGATCCGCGAAGTGCTCCTGCCGACGGGCCTCGTCGACGTGAAAGTCGCCGCGGTCGATGCCGTGTGGTCGGGACTGAAGCTCATGGTGCGCAAGGAACTGCGATGAAGCAAGAACAGGCGATGCGTCGGACGATGGTGGCGGCCCTGGCCGCTTCCCTGCTGCTCGGGGGGCCGGCCGGCGCGCTGGCGGCGAGGCCCTCGATGATGTCCGCGGCCCCGGCCGGCGAGCAGGCGGCCTATTACAATGCCTGCGTCCGGGTTTCGCCGGCGCTCAAGACCCAGTGCGCCTGCCGGGCGCAGGCGGCGATGAAATACTCCCCGCAGCTGCGCGCCGACATCATCCTGTCGATGACCAACCCGGCCAGGTACGCCGCCCGCGCCCGCTCCATCCCGCACAGCGAAATTGCCGAGTGGGAGACCTTTTCGGCCGACAGCGCCAAACAGTGCGGCATCGACAATTGAAGGGATGTCTACTGAGGGCCTGATGCCGTGAAGCCGATCACCTTCTCGAGGGAAACTCGGGGCGAAATCGTCGCCCGCCTGCAGCGCTTCTTCAACGAGGAGCTGGAGCAGGAGATCGGTGCGATCCCGGCCGAGAGACTGATCGGGTTCTTTGCCGAGACGATCGGCGGCTACTATTACAACCAGGGCCTCGCGGACGCGCAGGCGGTGTTCGCGAAATCCCTCGACGATGTCGCCGACAGGATTTATGGCCTTGAGCAGCGAGAGACGCGACTGCGCTGAGGCGCGCGCGCAGAGTGAACGCATATGGCTGAACTGATCCTAGACAAGAAGTCCCGGCCGCGGCCGGGCAAGACGTGGCCGAAGCCCCAAAGCCAGACGCTGCGGGAGTTCCGCATCTACCGCTACGATCCGGATACCGGCGAGAACCCGCGCATCGACACCTATTTCGTCGATACCTCGGCCTGCGGCCCGATGATCCTCGACGCCCTGCTCTGGATCAAGAACAACATCGACCCGACCCTCACGCTGCGCCGCTCCTGCCGGGAAGGCATCTGCGGCTCGTGCTCGATGAATATCGGTGGCGCCAATACCCTCGCGTGCACCAAGGGGATGGACGATTTCGTGGGGCCGATCGCCATCTACCCACTGCCCCACATGCCGGTGGTCAAGGATCTCGTCCCCGACCTCACGACCTTCTATTCGCAGCACCGCGCGATCGAGCCGTGGCTGCAGACGACGAGCCCCACGCCCGACACCGAATGGCTGCAAAGCCGCGCCGATCGGGAAAAGCTCGACGGCCTTTACGAGTGCATCCTGTGCGCCTGCTGCTCGACCTCCTGCCCGTCCTACTGGTGGAACGGGGAGAAATATCTCGGCCCCGCGGCGCTGCTGCAGGCCTATCGCTGGCTGATCGACAGCCGCGACCAGGCGCGCGACGAACGGCTCGACAACCTCGAGGACCCATTCAAGCTCTATCGCTGCCACACCATCATGAACTGCACCAATGTGTGCCCGAAGGGCCTCAACCCGGCCAAGGCCATTGCGCAGATCAAGAAGCTGATGGTCGAGCGCAAGGTGGCCTGACGCCGCCGCCACTCAATCGGCTTCAGAGGAAGGTCATCGGATCGATGTCGACCTGCACCCTGAGGTTGCCGGTCGCCCGCGGACCGTTTTCGAGCCAGAAGCGGACATAGCCCGAAAGGTCGAAGTCCTTGGCGCTCTGCGCGAGGAGCCGCACCCGATGGCGGCCGCGCACCATGGCGATCGGCGCATCCGCCGGTCCGAAGAGTTTGAGCCCCTCCGCGATCGGCGCCGCCGAAAGCAGCGTCTTGGCGAAGCTCATGGCGTCGTCGTGCTCGGCGGCCGAGATGATGAGCGCGGCGAGCCGGCCGAACGGCGGCAGCCCACC
>DASZTU010000397.1:0-5965 GCA_035547975.1 Devosiaceae bacterium
GGGCCCTGGCAGAGGCGGAGCGCGCGCACCGGCGCATCGCTGCTTTGCCGGATGGCGGCCATCCCGCGACGCCGGCGGAAGCCATGGCGATCGAGGCCCGCGTGCTTGAGTTGGTTGGCCGGGAGGTCGCCGGCTGGAAGGTCGCGACCAACTCCGAGGGGGTTTCGACCTGGGGCGCGATCTTTGCCGAGGACTGCCTCACGTCTCCCGCGCGCCTGCCTGCCGAGCGGATGCCGCTGCGCGGCATCGAGGGCGAAGTGGCGTTTCGCTTCACGCGCGACCTGCCGGCCCGGGCCGAGCCCTATTCGCGCGACGAGATTCGCGCGGTGCTGGCGGCGTTTCCGGCGATCGAGATCGTCGACAGCCGCTTCGAGAACTACGACGGCACGCCGTCGCTCGATCGCACCGCCGACCGCATGTCGAACGGCGGATTGGTCAGCGGCACGGCGGAACCCGGTGCAGACCAGCGCGACCTCTCTAACCTTCACGTCACGCTCATCCGCAATGGCGAGACGGTGCTGGACCGGATGGGCGGCCACAGCCGCAAGGACCCCCTGCTGCCCGTCATCGAGTTCATCCACGCCCGCCAGTCCAGCCTGTCGTTCCGTGCCGGCCAGTTCATCACCGCCGGCACGCTGACGGGGGTTGTGTTCGGTGAGAAGGGTGACGACTATCGCGTGCATTTTTCGGGCCTCGGCGCCGTCGAGGTGGCATTCAGCTGAGGGAGGACGCCTTGGTCAGTTTCGAGCTGATGAATCCGACCCGCATCGTCTTTGGCGAGGGGCAGATCACAAGGCTCCGCGAGCTCGTCGCGCCCGGCACGCGGGTGCTCCTCCTCTATGGCGGCGGCTCCATCAAGCGCAACGGCGTCTACGACCAGGTGATGGCGGCCCTCGACAGCTGCGAGGTGATGGAATTCGGGGGAATCGAGGTGAACCCCCACTACGAGACCATCCTCATGGCCGCCGATTGCGCCCGCAAGGGCGGCAGCCAGATGATCCTTGCCGTGGGCGGCGGCTCGGTGATCGACGCGGCGAAATTCCTGGCCTCGGTCGTGACCGCCGAGGATCCCGATCCCTGGGACACCTTCGTGGACGAGCGCTATCCGGCGAACATCCTGCCGGTCGGCTGCGTGCTGACGCTGCCGGCGACCGGCTCCGAGAGCAATGCGGTCTCGGTGATCTCGTCGCCGCGGCGGGGACTCAAGTTGGCCTTCGCCAACGAGGCCGCGCGCCCGGTCTTCGCGATCATGGACCCCTCGACCATGGCGAGCCTAGACCGGCGCCAGCTCGGCAACGGCGTCGTCGATGCCTTCACCCACGTGCTCGAGCAGTATGTGACGGTGCCCCTCAACACGCCGGTGCAGTACGGCTTCTCGGAGGCGCTGCTGAAGACGCTGATCGAGTGGGGCCCGAAGCTCCTCGACGAGAACACGGCCGAAGCGCGCGAGAATGTCATGTGGGCGGCCAATCAGGCGCTCAACGGCCTCATCGGCGCGGGCGTGAAGCAGGACTGGTCGACGCACGTGATCGGCCACGCCCTGACGGCGCTTTATGGCATCGACCATGCCCGGACGCTCTCGATGGTGATGCCGGCCTTGTTCCGCTTCAAGCTGGCGGACAAGCAGGCGATGCTGGCCCGCTATGGGCGCAACGTCTGGGGCATCGAGGAGGCCGACGACCGCAAGGCGGCAGAGGCCGCGATCGAGCGGACGGAACAGTTTTTCCGGCGCATGGATCTGCCCTGCCGGACCTCGGAGGCACCCGTCGCCGTATCCATCGAGGCGGTGGTCGAAACGCTCGAGCGTGGCGAGCAGACGAGCCTCGGCGAAGCCGGCGACATCGGTCCGGAAGAGGTGCGCCGGATCCTTGAAATGGCCGCCTGAGGCTTCCGCGCCGGTCGCAGGACCTGTATGGCTTCCCGCGCAACAGGGAAGCAGCAGATGATTGGCGAGCTGACGCTTAGGCGTCCCGACGACTGGCACCTCCATTTGCGCGACGGCGACATGCTGCGGGCGGTGTTGCCCTTTAGCGCGCGGCACTTTGCGCGCGCCATCATCATGCCCAATCTCGTGCCGCCGGTGGTGACGGGGGCGCAGGCCGCGGCCTATCGCGATCGCATCCTCGCCGCCCTGCCGGAGGGCGCGGCCTTCGAGCCGCTGATGACGCTCTATCTCACCGAGACGACCGACCCGGAGGACGTCGCGGCGGCGGCCCGGTCGGGGCTGGTGAAAGCGGTGAAGCTCTATCCCGCCGGCGCGACCACCAACTCGAATTCGGGCGTGCGCGATTTCTCGAGGGTGGATGGGGTGCTGGCGCGGATGGCCGAGATCGGCCTGCCGCTCTGCGTCCACGGCGAAGTGACCGATCCCGCCGTCGACATTTTTGACCGCGAGGCGGTGTTCATCGAGCGCGTGCTGATCCCGCTGCGTCGCCGCCACCCGGACCTCAAGGTGGTGATGGAGCATGTGACGACGCGTGATGGTGTCGAGTATGTGCGAGGCGGGGGCCCGAGCCTCGCGGCAACCCTCACCGTCCACCACCTCATCATCAACCGCAACACCATCCTCGTCGGCGGCATCCGGCCCCACTATTACTGCCTGCCGATCGCCAAGCGGGAGGAGCACCGGCTCGCCCTGGTCGAGGCGGCGACCTCGGGGAGCGCAAAATTCTTCCTCGGGACGGACAGCGCACCGCACCCCGACCATGACAAGGAAACGGCCTGCGGCTGTGCCGGGTGCTTCACGGCGCCCAATGCGCTCGCCTGCCTCGCCGAGGTTTTCGAGCGCGCCGGCGCCCTTAACCGTCTCGAGGCCTTCGCGTCGCTCAATGGGCCGGCCTTCTACGGCCTGCCCCCCAATGAGGAGACGTTGACGCTGCGGCGGGCGGAGACGCCCCTGCCGCCGTTCGGCAAGGTGTCGTTGCCCGGGGCGAGCGTCACTGTGTTCGATCCCAGCTTTCCGCTTCACTGGCAGGTCGCTTGAGAGGGCGCACCGGGATGCCAGCCGACGACGCTCAGGACGGCCAGCCGGTCCACTCTCATGCGGAGGTCGACATCCGTGTCGTCTCCGATCCCGCCGCGGGCGATCTCGCGACGATCGGAGAGGGGCTGACGAGCTTCAACGAGGGGGAAGTCGGCCCCGCCAACCGGCTGCCACTGGCGGTGCTGGTGCGCGATTCCGACGGGCGCCTCGTCGGCGGCATTTCCGGTCACACCGCCTGGGGCTGGCTTTATGTGCAATGGCTGTGGCTCGATGCCGGCTATCGGGGCCGTGGCCTCGCCGGCGCCATGCTCGAAGCCGCCGAGACAGAAGCGCGGGCGCGCGGCTGCCACGGAAGCTACATCGATACCTTCAATCCGGTCGCTCTCAAGGCCTACCGGCGGGCCGGCTATGTGCCTTTCGGCGAGCTCCCCGATTTTCCCAAGGGTCGCACCCGCACCTTCCTCAGCAAGGCGCTGTAGCCAGGCCTATCCCGCGAGGCGCCCGCCGGTCATCGGCTCGGGCACGCCGGTCGTCGTCGGAAAGCTGATCGGCAGGCCACGCAGCACCCGCACGGCGAGGAAGGCGAAGCACTCAGCTTCGATCGCGTCGCCGCGCCAGCCCACGGCCTCGGCCGGCACCGCCTCGACCCGGGCGCGGCTCTCGAGCATCGCCATGATCGCCGGATTGTGCCGCCCGCCGCCGCAGACGATGAGCTTCTTCGGCCGCTCGGGGAGCAGGTCGAGCGCCTTGCCCACGGCGCTGGCGGTAAATGCCGTGAGCGTTGCCGCGCCATCGGCGGGCGAGAGCCCCTCCGCCATGCTGGCCGGAAAATCGAACCGGTCGAGCGACTTGGGGTAGGGGGCCATAAGGTAGGGATGCTGCAGCAGCTGTGCGAGGCGCGCTTCATCGACCTTTCCCGCGAGCGCCAGCGCGCCGCCGCGATCCATGTCGCCGAGGCCGTGGGTGCGGACGAAATCGTTGATCGGAGCGTTGGCCGGTCCGGCATCGAAGGCAACCAGCCGGTTGCCGCCGTCCCACCACGTCACGTTGGCGACCCCGCCCAGATTGAGCACCGCGATGTCGCCCGTGGCGCCGAGCGCGCGCAGCAGCGCCTGGTGGTAGATCGCCGCGAGCGGCGCGCCCTGTCCGCCGGCCCGCACATCCGCGCTGCGAAAATCATAGGCGACCCTGACCCCGAGCAGCCTCTGCATCAGCGCGCCGTCGCCGAGTTGGCGCGTGGCGCCGGGCCGCCCCGGCTGCGGCGCGCGATGCAGCACCGACTGGCCGTGAAAGCCGACGATGCCGATCTCGCCGAGCGACATGCCCTCTCGCTCGACAAAGGTGCGCACCGCGTCCGACTGCGCCCGCGTCAGGGCGTCTTCCGCTTCGGCAAAGAGGGGAGGCTCGGGACCCTCGAAATTCCACCTCCGGGCGGCCGCGAGGGTTGCCTCGAGCAGCCGCCGCACCTCCGGCGCATAGGGCGCGAGCGTGTAGGGCCCGAAGCGCTCGATCGTGTCGCCATCGGTTTTAAGCAGCGCCACGTCGATGTTGCCGTCGAGGACGGTGCCGGTCATGAGGCCGACGGCCCAGATGGAGTCCATGCCGAAATACCTATGCGTTGACGAGGTCGCCGACGGCCCGCCGCAACTGGGCGATCCCGCTGTCGGCGTGACGCGTCGGGTGAATGCGATTGGTGAGGAGCGTCCAGGCGCGCCCGCGGGCGAAATCGATCCAGAGGCCGGTGCCGGTGAACCCGGTGTGGCCGATGGTTTCCGCCGTGCAGCGTTCCCCGCCCGACCAGCCCTCGTAGGGCCGTTCCCAGCCATGGGTCCGCCGGGCGGAGAGGGGCGTCCGGATCAGCGTCGCGTCGCTCGTGCCGTCGAGGAGGCGGCGCGCGAAGGCGAGCACCGCCCCGGCCGTGCCGAAGAGGCCGGCGTGCCCCGAGCCCTGGAGCGCCGCGCAATTGTCGTCGTGCACCTCGCCCACCAGCACCCGGCGCCGCCAGGTGCAGTCCTCGGTGGCGGCGGCAAGGCCGGGATCGGCCGACCAGGCGAACCCCGCTCCCGGGTCCATCTCGCGGATGCCTCGCCGCTCGAGGCGTTCGAGCGCGAGGCCCAGCAGGATGAAGTTGATGTCGGAATAGACCGAGGGGCCAGCCCGCCATTCATGCTGCAGCACGAAGGCGCGCAGCAGTTCGGGGTCCCGCCCATAGGTATAGAGGGGGAAGACCGCGGGAAACGGCGTCTGATGCCCGAGGCACTGCCGAAACGTGACCTTCCTCTCCCAGTTGTCGGCATTGTACTGCCGGAAATCGGGCAGCAGCGCCGTGAGCGGCGCATCGAGGTCGATGCGGCCGGCCGCCGCATGATCGAGGATGCGCGGCGTGGTGAAGATCACCTTGGTGAGCGAGGCGAGATCGAACCAGGTATCGGCCGTCATCTCCCGTTCAACCGGCACCTTCTGCGCGAAGCCGATGGCGCGGACCGCCGTCCGGCCGTCGCGGTCGACCAGGCCCAGCACGCCGCCCGGGATGCGGCCGGCAGCGACCGCTTCGGCCAGCGGCGCAAAGGCTCTCTCGAGCAGGGCATCGGGATCGCTCATGCCGCCTCCTCCCGAACGATGTGATCTTCTCCGACGCGCAGCCAGCGCCCCGGCGGCGGCTCATAGCCGGCGGGGCGAACCAGCGAGGGCACCTGCGTCACGTCGAGCGCGAACGTCTGGTGCCGCCGCATGACCGATGGCACCGCCGCGATCAGCCGCCGCGTATAGCTGTGCCGGGGCGCCGACAGCACCGCGCCCGCCGCCCCGATCTCGACGATCTGACCCGCATACATGACGGCGATGCGATGCGCGATGCGCTCCACCACCGCCATGTCGTGCGAAATGAAGAGGTAGGCGAGGCGGAACTCGCGCTGCAGGTCGATCAGCAGGTCGAGCACGCGGGCCTGAACGGAGACGTCGAGGGCAGACACGGCCTCGTCG
>DASZTU010000398.1:0-12999 GCA_035547975.1 Devosiaceae bacterium
CGACACGGCGTCCGCCGCCCGCGGCGTCTGCCGGGCCTCGGGCGCGAAACCCCAGCCGGCGAGGATCGTTGCCAGTTCGCCGCGCGCCCCCTCGTCGAGTCGCGGCAGGCCGGGAAGCCGCACCTCCCCGACCTGCAGGCCGATCAGCTTCAGGGCCTCCTTGACCACCGTGACGTTGGCGCCGTTGTTGAACCGCGTCCGCATCGCTTCGAAGGCGGCAATCCCGGCCACCAGCCGGCGCGCCTCGTCGAACGCGCCGCGCTCGAGCGCCGCATGAATGGCGAGTGACCGTTGCGGATCGACGTTGACGAGCCCCGAGGTAAACCCCCGCGCACCCTGCGCGTAGAAGGCCGGCGCCCAGCCCTCCGCAAGGCCGCAAATCCAGCGCGCGGTCTCCGGCCCGCTCGCCCGGATGCACTCGGCGAGACGCATCAGGTTGGAGGTCGCGACCTTGATGCCGACGATGTTGGGGTGGTCGGCGACCCGCATGAGATCATCGACGCCGAGCGCGTCCGACCGCAGATAGGCGAGGACGGGGATTTCGGCGGCCTCGGCCACCGCCGTAAAATAGGTGGCCTGCGCCTGCGGCGCCGCGAATGGGTCGAGCGGCTGGTGGACGAGGATGGCGTCGGCTCCCTTGACCGCGGCGCGCCGGGCGAGGGCCACCGCGTCGCGGAGCGACCGGCCGACCGCGGCGATGAGCAGCGCGCGGCCGGCATTGGCCTCGATCGCCCCGTCATGCACCTGCCGGACTTCGTCGTCGCTCAGCGCGTAGAATTCCCCGGTGTTGCCGGCGCTCACGATGGCGTGGACCCCGGCCTCGGCGACACGGTCGACGATCGTCCGCAGCAGCGCGGTGTCGACGTTTCCGTCCACATCGTAGGGGGTCACGTGGACGCCCGATACACCACCCAGCCTGGATTTGACGTCGGTTCGGGGCATGGCCACAGCCTCCTGAGCAAGCGATGGGCGCCGCGCTTTTCGAAGGCGCCGATTCATGGGATAGCGCAACCGGGGAGGAGACCCGCAGATGCAGATTGTCCGGCCAGCGACCGTTCAGCTTATCGATACGCCCCTGCGCGTGGGCGAGAACCCGCTCTGGGACGACCGCTCCGGCCGCCTGCTCTTCGCCGATATTCCTGCCCCGGCGCTCTACGCCTACGACCCCGGAACAGGCGGCGTCGAGCGCTGGGAAATGCCGGCAACGCTCGGCAGTTTTGGCCTCTGCGCCGACGGCCGCGCGCTCCTGGCCCTCAGGACCGGTCTCCACTTCTTCGATTTTGCGACGGGCAAGCTCGAGTTCTTCGTGCATCCCGAGCCGGACAAGCCCACCAACCGGCTGAACGACGGCAAGGTCGGGCCGGACGGCCGCTTCTGGGTGGGCAGCATGGACGACAGCGGCGCCCTTAAGCCCACGGCTGCCCTCTACCGGGTCGACCCCGACGGCACCTGCTCCAGGATGGCCGAGGACCTCATCGTCTCGAACGGCCTCGCCTGGTCGCCGGATGGCCTGACGCTCTACCACTCCGACAGCCGCGGCCGCTTTCTCACCGCCTACGACTACGATCCTCAGACCGGCGATATCTCCAATCGCCGGCTGCTGCGCCGCTTCGAGGAGGAGGATGGGCGCCCGGACGGCGCGGCCATGGACGCCGAGGGCTATTACTGGTCGGCGGGCGTGTCGGCGGGCTGCCTCAACCGCATCGCGCCCGATGGGGAAATCGTCGAGAAGCTGCTCCTCCCCGTGCCCGCGCCGACCATGACGTGCTTCGGCGGAGAGGACCTGAGGACGCTCTACGTCACCTCGCTCGCAACGGACCGCACCGGCACGCCGATCGCGGGCACCCTGCTGCGCGTCGAGGCCGACGTCGCGGGAGCGCCGGTCGGGCGGTTCGGCGCGCGCCTGCCGGGCCTCTGAGGCGGCGCCTGCCTCCCATCCATCCTCCCCCTTGCGGGGAGGGGTCAGGGGTGGGGGTGACCACGCACCCCGCCCTCGCTCAGGCAAACGCATAGGACCCATCCGGCCGCTTGGGCACGCGGCGCTGCCAGTGGACATATTCGCCGCGCCCCATGAACTCCTCGTCCATGTCGACGCCCCAGCCGGGCCGGTCGGGGCGAAGCTCGAGATAGCCCTCCTTCGGCAGATAGGGATCGACGACGTAGCGGCTCGAATCCTCGCGCGTCTCGAGCTCGGTGCCGCCATAGACATAGACCGGCCCATCCGGCAGCCGGTATTCGAGGATCGCAAAATTCTGCGTCGCGGCGGCGAAGTGGACGTTGACCGCCGTCGCCAGCGGCCCCATCGGGTTGTGCGGCGCGACGGTAACGAAGTGCGCTTCGGCGATGGTCGCGATCCGCCGCATTTCGCCAAGCCCCCCGACGACGCAGATGTCGGGCTGGATCAAATCGGCGCCCCTGACCCTCATGAGCTCGAGGAACTCGAAGCGGTTGTAGAGCGACTCGCCGGTTGCGAGGCGGCAGAGGAGGCCCTGCTTGAGTTCGCCCCAGGCGGCGATGTTCTCGGGCCGCATCGGCTCCTCGTAGAACAGCGGGTCGTATGGGGCGAGCGCGTTGCCGAGCTGGCGCGCCTGGATGGGCTCGAAGATCTTGGCGTGTGCGTCGAAGGCGATCTCGTAGCGCGGATCGACGGCCTCGCGCAGCGCGCCAAAATACTCCGCGCTGGCCCTGACCACCTCGCCCCAGCGGTTGGCGTGCTGGTCGATGCGCCATGGGCTGAGCTTGAACGCCGTAAACCCCCAGCGCTCGTGGAGACGGTCGAGCTCCTCCTTGGCGCGCGGCACGTCCGGCGCCGTGTAGACGCCGGAATAGACCTTGACGCGATCGCGGACATGCCCGCCGAGCAGCCGATAGACCGGGACGCCGAGCGCCTTGGCCGAAATGTCCCACAGGCAATGGTCGATGGCCGAAATCGCCGCGAGCCCGAGCGCCCCGGGTGGAAAGCGGCATTGCTGCACGAGGAGATTGGTGAGGTACTCGACGCGCGTCGGGTCCTCCCCGGCCAGAAAGCCCATCAGGTAGTCGAGGAGCGGCGGCAGCGCCTTGTCCGGCCCGTGGTTGTAGCACTCGCCCCAGCCGGTGAGCCCGTCGTCGGTATCGAGCGCGACGATGACGCGCGGCCGATCCTTGTCGCGGGTCATGAAGACCCGCATGCGGTCGATCCTCACTTGCCGCCACCCTCCGGCGTGAAATAGACGCCGCGGCCGAGCCGCGTCTGCACGTAGACGTTCTCGCGCACCGTGCCGGGAAGATACGACCGGTTGTCGGTTTCGGCCGGCGCCGAGACATTCCCCTGGCTCGGGTAGCGGGCGACCAGTGCCTCGTCGATGTCGCAGCCGAGGCCCGGCGCGTCCGGCACCGTGAGGAAGCCGTCCTGCTGCTCGGGATAGGGCAGGATGACGTTGCGCCGCTCGGGCCAGTCGTCCTCGATCCTCTCGAGGATGAGCGCATTGGGGATCGCCGCCATGAGATGGAGGGCGGCATATTCGGCAACCGGGCCGAGCGAGCCCGAATGCGGCGCCATCATGATGTGGTGCGCCTCCGCCATCGCCGCGATCTTCTTCATCTGCGTGATGCCGCCGGCCCGGCCGGTATCGGGCTGCAGCACATCGACCAGTTCTTCCTCGATCAGCTGCCGCTCGCCGAAGATCGTCGCCTGCCGCTCGCCCGAGGCCAGCGGCACGTGCGCGGCGTCGCGGATGCGGCGATAGCCCTCGAGGTTTTCCGGCGCGATCGGGTCCTCGATCCAGAGCAGGTTGTAGGGCTCGAGCGCCCGCGCCACCCGCGCCGCGTCGGCCGGTGTCAGCCACGGCGGGCCGTGGAGGTCGATCGTGATGTCGAACTCGTTCCCCACCGCTTCGCGCAGCATGGCCACCTTGCGCACGGGATCGGAAACGCCGCCGCATTTGATGCAGGTAAAACCCCGCTGCTTGGCGGAGAGCGCGACCTCAGGCGTATTGGCGTGCGTATAGACGCGGATTTTGTCGCGCACCTTGCCGCCGAGGAGGTTCCAGACCGGCACCCCGAGCGCCTTGCCCTTGATGTCCCAGAGCGCCAAGTCGATGCCGGTCATCGCCCCGGCCCCGACCGTGCCCAGCATGCCGTGCCCCATGATCGCGACCTGCATGCGCTGCCAGAGCCGCTCGATGTGGGTCGGGTCCTCCCCGATCAGCACGGATTTGAGATCGTGGATCGCCGTCTCGATGACGCGCGGCCAGCCGGAGCACTCGCCGATCCCGGTGATCCCCTCGTCGGTATAGACCTTGAGGAAGAGCCAGTTGCGCGAGCCCGCGAGCTTGCCGCCCTCGTTGAACGGCCGCATCTGCCCGTCCGAGGCCCATCGGGTGCGGTCCGGCTGCCCCACATGCATGAGGAAGGTCTTGATATCGGTAATCTTCATTGGGGGCTCAGCTCGCGGGTTCGACGTAACGATGGCGGGTGTGGATGGAGCGCCGGCGCGGGTCGGGCCGCGGCACGGCCGAAATCAGGGCCCGGGTGTAATCGTGGCTCGGATGGTCGATGACCTGCTCTGTCGGGCCCATCTCGACCAGGCGCCCCCGATACATGACGCCGACCCGGTCGCACATGTAGCGGATGACGCCGATGTCGTGGCTGATGAAGATGAAGGCGAGGTCGAGCTCGTCCTGGAGGCGCATCAGGAGGTCCAGCACCTGGAAGCGCAGCGACACGTCGAGCGCCGAGGTCGCTTCGTCCGCAACGATCACCCGCGGCTTGAGCGCGATGGCCCGCGCCACCCCGATGCGCTGCCGCTGTCCCCCGGAGAAGGCATGCGGGTAGCGCTCACGCCAGGCGGGGTCGAGGCCGACCTGCTGCATGAGCTCTGACACCGCCTCGTCGAGCGCCCGGCCGCGCGCCATGCCGTTGACGAGGAGCGGTTCGCCGATGATCTGGGCCACCGTCATGCGCGGGTTGAGCGAGCCGAACGGGTCCTGGAAGATCATCCGGACATGGCGGCGCATCGCCTTGAGCTCGGCCCCGCGGGCCTCGACGAGGTCGACGCTGGAGCCGTCCGGCCGCCGGTAGTGGATCGCCCCTGCCGTGGGCTCGTAGAGCCGCACGATGCAGCGCCCCATCGTCGTCTTGCCCGAACCGGATTCGCCGACGATCCCAAGGGTTTCGCCGGGCCTCACCGCGAGGGTGATGCCGTCGACCGCGTGCAGCCGGCCGAAGTGCATCGAGAGATTTTCGACCGCGATCACCGGTGGCCGGTCTTCCGGGATCGGCGGCCGCCGCAGGCGGATTTCGGCCTTGTGCTCGAGCTTCACCACGCTCTCGATGAGCATTTTCGTATAGGGCTCGCGCGGCGCGTGGAAGATCGCCTCGACGTCGCCGCGCTCCACCACCTTGCCGTAGTGCATCACCAGCACTTCGTCGGCGATCTCGGCGACGACGCCCATGTCGTGGGTGATGAACATCACCGCCATGCCGTGTTCGGCCTGCAGGCGCTTGATGAGGTCGAGGATTTCGGCCTGCGTCGTGACGTCGAGCGCCGTCGTCGGCTCGTCGGCGATGAGCAGGTCCGGGTTGCAGGCGAGCGCCATGGCGATCATGGCCCGCTGCCGCATGCCGCCCGAGAACTCGAAGGTGTAGCGGTCGACCGCCGTTTCGGGGTTCGGGATTTCGACCTGCCTGAGGAGCTCGATGGCACGCACCCGGGCCGCCTTCTTGCCCATCCCGAGGTGGAGCCGCAGCACCTCGATGATCTGGTCGCCGACGGTATGGACCGGCGACAGCGAGCTCATCGGCTCCTGGAAGATCATCGCGATCTGCTTGCCGCGCACGCGCCGGATTGCCTTGCCGCGCGGGTTGAGCGTCGCGAGGTCGATCGGGGTGCCGTCCGGCTGCGTCAGCAGCATGGCGCCCGAGACGATCCGGCCCGGGGCGTCGACGATCTGCAGGATCGAGCGCGCCGTGACGCTCTTGCCCGAGCCGGATTCGCCGACGATGCAAAGCGTCTTGCCGCGGCGCACCGTGAACGACACGCCATCCACGGCCTTGACCACCCCGCCGCGCACCGGAAAGTGCGTCACGAGGTCCCTTACCTCGAGCACGGCCGGCGCGTCCTCGCCGGCTGGGGTCGCGGGTCTCTCGGGCAGGGTCACGGCCACGGGCATCGTCCCGCCTACTTGTTGTAGGGATCGGCCGCGTCGCGCAGGCCGTCGCCGAGGAGGTTGAGCGCCATCACCGCCAGCACCACGGCGCCGCCGGGCGCAAAGAGCCAGGGGGCGGTCGCGATCGAGCGGACGTTCTGCGCCTCCTGCAGCAGCACGCCCCAGGAAATCGTCGGTGGCTGGAGGCCGAGGCCGAGGAAGGACAGGGCCGTTTCGGCGAGGATCATGGCGGGGATGGCGAGCGTGATCGAGGCGATGATGTGGCTCGCAAAGCTCGGCAGCATGTGGCGGAAGATGATCCGCCCCTCCGAGCAGCCGTCGAGCCGGGCGGCGGCCACGAACTCGTCGGTTCGCAGCGCCAGGAAGCGCCCGCGCACCACCCGCGCCAGCTGCGCCCAGCCGGTGAGCGAGAGGATGATGGTGATCATCATGTATTGAAGCGTCGCCGGCCAGCCCTGGGGCAGGGCCGCGGCCATGGCGAGCCAGATGGGAATGGTGGGCAGCGCCAGCACGAACTCGATGACGCGCTGCAGCACGAAGTCGATGCGCCCGCCGTAGTAGCCCGAAATGCCGCCGATGATGATGCCGATGAGCAGCGACAGCGCGACGCCGACGAGGCCCACCGACATCGAAACCTGCGCCCCCTGCATGATGCGGCTCCACACGCACCGCCCGAGCCGGTCGGCCCCGAAGGGATAGAAGGGGTGGGCCTTGCTGGTCGAAGCGATGAGGTGGATGTCGGTCGGGATGAGGCCGAAGAGCTTGTAGGCAAAGCCGTGGCCGAAAAAGGCGAGCGGCACCGGCTGCGCCGTGTCCGGCACGTAAACCGCGGCGAGCGTGTCGGGGTCGCGCGTCAGCTTCTGCGGCGTGAAATACGGCCAGACGAGCTGCCCGTCGCGGACGATGCTCACCGCTTCGGGCGGGTGATAGGGGGTGAGAGCGTTCTGCTGCGTCGGATCGTTGATGGCGAAGAACCCCGGTGCCGCCGCGATCACGTAGAGGATGACCGTCACCACGAGCCCCGCCATGGCGAGCTTGTGGCGCCGGAAGCTCCACCAGACGAGTTGCGCCTGCGAGGCGACGGCGATGTCGCGGGCGGGGATCAGGGCGATGTCGGCGGTGGTATCGGCCATCGGCGGTCCCCTATTCGAGCCGGATGCGCGGATCGACCATGGCGAGCAGGATGTCGCTGACGAGCGATCCCACCAGCGTCAGCGCGCAGATCAGCAGCACGAAGGCGCCGGCGAGGTACATGTCCTGGGCCATGAGCGATTCGAGCAGCAGCGGCGCCGCGGTCGGCAGGTTGAGGACGATCGCCACGACGATCGAGCCGGAAACGAGGTTGGGCAGGAGCCACGCAATGGTCGATATGAACGGGTTGAGCGCAACCCGCACCGGGTATTTCACCAACAGGTGAAATTCCGAGAGGCCCTTCGCGCGCGCCGTCGTGACGTAGGGCTTGTTGATCTCGTCGAGCATGTTGGCGCGCATGATGCGCACGAGGCTCGCCGTCCCCGAGATGGCGAGGATGATGACCGGGATCCAGAGATGGCTGACGAGGTCGCCGACCTTGCCCCAGCTCCAGGGCGCGTTCTGGTACTGGCTGGAAAAGAGCCCGCCGACATCCTGCCCGAGGACGACGACCGCCACGTACATCAGCACGAGCGCCAGGAGGAACGACGGGATCGCGAGCCCGAGGAAGGCGACGATGGTGACGAGGTAGTCGCCGATCGAGTACTTCTTGACCGCCGAGAACACCCCGATGGGGAGGGCGATGGCCCAGGTGACGACGAGCGTTGAAAGGGTGAGGACCAGGGTCAGCGCCATGCGCTCCCAGATCAGCCCCGAAACCGGCTGCTGCCACTCGAACGAAATGCCGAAATCGCCGCGCGTCAGGATGCCGGTGATCCACTTGCCGTATTGGACGAGCATCGGCTGGTCGAGGCCGAAGCGTTCCCGGAGCATCGCGGCGGTGTTCTGGTCCACCACCTCGTTGGATGCGGCAAGCGTCGAGATGTAATTGGTGGCGTAGTCGCCGGGCGGCAGCTGGATGAGGACGAAGGCGAGAAAGCTGACCGCGAACAGGGCCGGCACCATCCAGAGCAGTCGTTTGACGATGAACAGCAGCATCCGGCGTCCCGTTCGCGGGCGGTCGTGGTGGCGGGGCCGGCTGGCGCCGGCCCGCACTCTCGCTCAGCTCACGCCTTGAACGTGAAGGTCTGCGGCAGGGATGGCGCCGGGTTGGGATAGGTCCAGGAATCCGGCTCCTTTTTCGGCACGTTGATGAAGTTGTTCTTGCAGGTGCCGAAGGTCGAGACCGCCTGGCAGATGCCGATCGTCTCGAAAGCATCGGCGCACAGCTCGAACACCTGGTGCATCAGCTCGCCCTGCTTCTTCACGTCCGCAGTGGCGCGCGCTTCATCGTAGAGCTTCATGCGCTGCTTCTGGCTGTCGGGCGGCTCCTCGCCCTGCTTGCCGCCCGAGACGTACCACTGCGCCCAGGGCAGCGCATAGCGCGAGCCCTGCGTGTGCTGCGCGAAATAGTCGCGCGGATCGAACATCATGTCGAGGCCGCCCGGGCCCGGCCAGACGGCCGCGTCGTGCTCGGTGTTGTCGCCGCGGCTGTAGTAGAGCGTGCGCTCGATGGTGTTGACCTTCATGTCGATGCCGATCGCCGCCCAGTGCTTCTTCACCAGCTCGAGCGTATCGACGAGGTCGGCATAAAGCGTCGGGATGACGTCGACGGAAAAGAAGATCTTCTGCCCGTCGGGCCTCAAGCGAAATCCCTGGCCGTCCTTCTTGTCGTAGCCGAGCTTGTCCAGCATGGCGTTGGCGTCGTCGGGCTTGTAGTCGACATATTGCTTGGAGAGTTTCTCGTCGTACCAGGGATGCTCGGGGCGAGGTCCGGTCTGCCAGGGCTGCGACTGGCCGAGATAGACGAGCTGGATGATCTCGTCGCGGTTGATGCCGAGCGAGAGGGCGACGCGGAAATCCTTGTTGGCGAACATCTCCCGCATCTTCGGGTCCTTGTGGGTGATGTTCAGGTAGATCTGGCACTGCTGCGACGCCGAGGGCACCAGCTCCATGAGGTGGTAGTCGCCCTTCTTCATGTTCTGCGACAGGGTCGGCTTGTTCGGCAGCGAATTGATCTGCCGCTCCTGCATGTCGATCTTGCCCGCCAGCACGTCGAGCAGCAGCGACTGCACGTCCTGGTAGATCGGAAATTCGATGCCATCGAGATAGGGGAGCTGGTTGCCCTCCTTGTCGACCTGCCAGAAATAGGGATTGCGCTTGGCGACCACGCGCGTCGCCCCGCCCACATAGGGCTCGGTGATGATCCAGGGATCGAGCACGGGCTTGTCCGGATTGCCCCAGCGCGGCGGGATCTCGATGTCGCCGTTCTTGGCCCGGAACAGGTCGGGCCAGCTGGCCATCCCCGCCGCCTTGACCATGTCGTCGAGCTTGTCGTTGTACTTGGGCAGGAACTGACTGGCGTAGTGCTTGCAGAACAGCGTCGGGTGCTGCCCGAGCGGGGTCGCCAGCTGCTGCAGGAAGAGGCCATAGGGCCCGGCAAACTTGAACTGCACCGTGTAGTCGTCGACCTTGGTCACATCGGCCGGCTGGCCGGCGATGGTGAGGATCGAGGGCGTCGCCGAATAGAGCTCCTTGTTCTTGACGCAGTCCTCGATCGAGAACACCACGTCATCGGCCGTGAAGGGCTGGCCGTCCGACCACTTCATCCCCTTGCGCAGGTGGAAGGTGAAGGTCGTCGAATCCGCGCTCACCTCCCAGCTCTCGGCGACGTTGGGTTCGATGTCGGTGAACGCCGGGTTCCACCGCGTCAGGCCGTTATTGCCGATGCAGCGCAGGATGCCGTTATGGTCGGAGCTGCCGGAAAGGCCGCGCCGCCACATGCCGCCATAGGTGCCGATCGCATCGAGCGTATCGACCACCTGGGGCTTCTCCGGCAGGCGGTCGGCGAGCTTGGGCAGCTTGCCGTCGGCGACCAGCTTGGCGAGGTCGGGCGCCTCCTTGGCGCCATCGGCGGCAAATCCGATGCGCGGTGCGAGCGCCACCGCGGCGAGCCCGGCGCTGCCCTTGAGGAAAAGGCGCCGTCCCAAAAATCCGGTCTTCGTCCTGTCTAGGGTCATCTGCTTGTCCTCCCAATGCCCGGCCGCCGGTTGGCTGTGGCTGTACCGCGCCGGGGCATGTTAACGATGCCGCGCTGATTGACAAGTCTTGACATGTTGGGGGCTCGGTGGCACCGAATTGACCGCTTCCACTGCCCAACCAGGCAAAAGCTGTAAGTTCTTTTCTCTCCCGCAAGGAGCTCCCAACCGTGTCCCTGACCGAGCAGATGCGTGAAAAATTCGCCGCCGTCTCCACGGCGACGCTGACCTCGATGCTGCTCAAGCGGGGCCTCAGGAACACTTTTATCGGCAATGTCCACCTGATCAACCCGAATGCGCCGCGCATGGTCGGGCCGGCATTCACGCTGCGCTACATCCCCGCCCGCGAGGACCTCGACCATACGGGCTCCTTCGAAGGCCGCAAACACCCGCAGCGCATCGCCGTCGAGACCTGCCCCGAAGGGCACGTGCTGGTGATCGACAGCCGCAAGGACGCCTCGGCCGCCTCGGCGGGCGGCATCCTGGTGACCCGGCTCTACAAACGCGGCGTCGCCGGCGTCGTGACCGATGGCGGCTTTCGCGACACGCCCGACATCGTCAAGCTGCCGTTCCCGGTCTACCACAGCCGCCCGACCGCGCCGACCAACCTCATCCGCCACCACGCGCTCGACATCAACCAGCCGATCGGCTGCGGCGACGTGCCGGTCTATCCCGGCGATATTGTCGTGGGGGACGCCGAGGGCGTCGTCATCGTGCCGCAGCACCTCGCTGAGGAAGTGGCCGACGAAGCCTTCGAGCAGACCATCTATGAGGATTTCGTGCAGGAAAAGGTGGTGGCCGGCGCCTCGACCTTCGGCCTTTACCCGGCTGAGGCCGAGGCCAAGGCCGAATTCCAGCAATGGCGCGCCGCGCGGGGCCGCTGACGCAGCGAGGGCGCCGATTGTGGCCGACGACATCGAGCTGCTTGCCTCGCGCCCGGCGCCGACCCGGCTGAGCGGCACCGTCTATGACGGCATCGTGGAGCTGATCGCGAGCGGCGAGCTGCCGCTCAACGCGCGGCTGCCGTCCGAGGCGCGCCTCTCGGTGTTGTTCGACGCCTCCCGCCCGGTCGTCCGCGAGGCGCTGGCGCGGCTGCGCGAGGATGGCGTCATCGTTTCACGGCGCGGCTCGGGCTCCTACGTGACCCGGCAGCCCGACATGGCGGTGCTCCGGCTGAACCCGATCGGCTCGATCGCCGACGTGCAGCGCTGCTTCGAATTCCGCGCCGGCCTGGAGCCCGCGGCGGCCCGGCTCGCGGCGCAGCGATGGGAGCCCGAAGACATGCGTCTCATCGAGGAGGCCATGCTGGCGCTCGAGCGCTGCGTGGCCGATGGCGAGCTCGGCGCCGACGAGGACAACCGGCTCCACCAGGCGATCGCCGATGCGACCCACAACCACTACCATGCGACGGTGCAGCGCCTGCTCAAGCCGCACATTGCCGCGGGCATGAACATCACCCGCAGCCTGAGCCTCATGCGCGCCGAAACGCGCGTGCGCCAGGTGCAGGACGAGCACGTCGCGATCGTCGATGCGCTCCGCCGCCGCGACGCGGAAGCCGCCGGCCGGCACATGGAGGGCCATATTCTCGCCGCCCGCCGCCGCATGTTCGAGGGGGTCGGCCAGTGAACGCAGAACCCACGGCGGCTGCGCGCCCCGCCACGCGCACCGAGGATCTCCGCATCGCCATCACCGGCGGCGCCGGCAGGGTCGGCACCGCCCTGCGGCAGGTGCTGGCGCCCCGCTGCCGTACCATCCGCGTCATTGACCGGGTGCCCCCTTCGGCGCTCGCCGCGAACGAAGATGCGCTTGAGGTGGACATCGCCCACCTCGATGATCTCGCGGCCGCGCTCGAGGGCATCGACGGCATCGTGCACCTCGCCGGTTTCCCCAACGACATCGGCCACTCCGTCGAGGAGATGCTGCACGTCAACGTGCTCGGGGCATCCAATGTGTACGAGGCCGCGCGACGCGCCGGGGTGGGCCGCGTGGTCCTCGGCTCCTCCAACCACGCGGTCGGCTTCTACCCGCGCGCCACGCGCATCGACGGCGACGTACCGATGCGCCCGGACGGACTTTACGGCCTCACCAAGTGCTGGGCCGAGCTCACCGCCGGGCTTTACTACGACAAGTGCGGCATCCGCACCCTCGTCGTGCGCATCGGCAATGCCCAGGCGCAGCCGACGACGCCGCGCAGCCTCGAAATCTGGCTCAGCCCCGGCGACCTGGCGCAACTCGTCGTCATCGGCATGACGCACCCGGATATCGACTGCACGACGGTCTATGGGGTCTCGGCGGGCGGCGGCAGCTGGTACGACAATTCCGTGGCGGCGCGGCTCGGCTTCGCGCCGCGCGACACCATTTTCGATTTCGCGACCCCCGAGGCCTTTCGCCCGCAGCCTTTCGAGCTCCCCGAGATCGCCGAATATTTTCAGGGCGGCCCGTTCTGCGAGCGCGACCACGACGGCGTGCTCAGGGCCCGCGCCTGGCCGCCCCGCTCCTGAGGCGGGCCCGGTCGGCCTTGCCGTCAGCCGGCCGGCGTGAAATGGGCGCCGAGGAAGTATGGCCAGACGACGAGGCCGAGGACGCCCATCCAGAAGCCGAGCTTGAGGTAACCGATGGTGAAGAGCCAGCCGGCGAACCACAGGGCGCCGAGCGAGGTGTGCTGCGTGATCTGGATGCGG